>CAZMQH010000276.1:0-2822 GCA_964568245.1 uncultured Methylomarinum sp. | reverse complement strand
CTGTATTCATCTACGTAATCTTGAGTGCTTTTAGATAATGGTAGGAGAGGGCCTATTGGCCCCTTCCTATCTTTTTTACTAGCTTTGCTTTTGGCTGTCTAGGTAATCTTCATAGGTTCCACGGAAATCTACAATACCTGTTGGGGTCATTTCTATCACTCGTGTGGCTAGTGATGATACAAATTCTCTATCATGACTGACAAAAATCAATGTACCATCGTAATTTTCTAAGGCTAAATTTAATGCTTCAATTGATTCCATATCTAAATGGTTTGTTGGCTCATCTAACAACATAATATTGGCACGTTGTAACATTAGCTTGCCAAAAATCATCCTACCTTTCTCTCCTCCAGACAATACCCCGACTTTTTTCTCAAGATCATCTTGAGAAAATAATAAGCGCCCTAAAGTACCTCGAATAGCCTGATCATCATCCTTTGGTTTACGCCATTGATCCATCCAAGGAATTAATGATTCATTATTTTCAAATTCTGGGGAATGATCCTGTGCGCAATAACTAATATCTGCATTTTCTGACCATTTAACAAATCCTGCTGACGGAAGCACCTCACCCAGCAAACATTTTAATAGGGTTGTTTTACCAATACCGTTCGGGCCGATGATGGCTACGCGCTCCCCTACTTCTATCATTAAATTCAGATCTTTAAATAGTTCAGTCTCGTAACTTTTACCCAAGCCATCAACTTCTACTGCTAAACGATGCAGTTTTTTATCTTGTTCAAAACGGATAAAAGGGCTTTGTCGACTTGAAGGTTTTATCTCATCTAAACTAATTTTATCTAGCCGTTTAGCTCTTGATGTTGCTTGCTTTGATTTTGAAGCATTGGCCGAGAAGCGACTGACAAAGGCTTTAAGTTCAGCAATCTGCACTTTCTTTTTAGCATTTTCAGACTGCATGCTTTCAATAGCTTGCGTTGCTGCTCGCATATAATCATCATAAGACCCAGGGAAAACTCTGATTTCACCGTAATCTAAATCTGCCATATGACTACAAACACTGTTTAAGAAATGTCTATCATGCGAAATAATAACCATAGTGCAATTACGCTCATTAAGCACGCCTTCTAACCAGCGAATAGCATTGATGTCCAAGTTGTTGGTTGGCTCATCCAGTAACATAATATCTGGCTCGGCAAATAGGGCTTGCGCTAACAACACCCGTAACTTCCAACCTGGTGCTACTTCACTCATTAATCCATAATGTTGATCTACATCAATTCCTACACCTGATAATAATTCACCTGCACGGGCTTCTGCTGTGTAACCATCCATTTCAGCAAATTCAGATTCCAGTTCTGCAGCGCGCATACCATCTTCTTCTGTCATCTCTGGATTGGCATAAATAGCATCACGCTCTGCCTTTACCTTCCATAACTCTTCGTGCCCCATAATAACGGTATCAATCACCGCATATTTTTCATAAGCAAATTGGTCCTGTTGCAATTTACCAATACGTTCATGCGGATCTTTTGAAACATTTCCCCCAGAAGGTTCTAAATCTCCCCCTAAAATTTTCATAAAGGTTGATTTACCACAACCATTTGCACCAATTAATCCGTAACGATTGCCGTTACCAAATTTAACTGAAACGTCTTCAAAAAGTGGCTTGGCGCCAAATTGCATGGTGATATTTGCGGTTGCGAGCATGTTTTATTCCGAGTAGAGAAGCACAATAACAATTTATTGTATAAAGTAATTTAAGGGTGCACATTCTACGCGTTTTTGATATTCCTGGCAGGAAATTTATTATTTCTGTTAGGTTCAAATTCACCCATAAAAACAGCTCATATTTTGTTTGAAAGATTTTTCAATCAACAACTAACTATGATAGGCTGAACTAAATATACCGAGGATAAAAAATGATAAAAAGAAAAGTCTTAAGTTCAGCCATGCTCCTAGCTTTTGCCATGACTCTACCTGCAACAGGGATGGCTAATAACCCTGAAAAAATGGATCAGCTGTTAATACAAACAGGAGCCCCTAAACGTTCAATTGAAACTGCCTTTTCTTCTTTTGTTTCCTGGCATAGTGAAAAAGGATCTTTAAATCAAGGGGCTGTTAATAAATCTAATGGTTTAGCTTTTATTAAAGGCACAAATAATAAAAAAACAATCACTGCAAGTGATGTCGCAAAAAAAGCAGCGGGCGCACTTATTGCGGGTATTAAAAACGAAGCACCCAGTGACCGCGGTGTTATTGTCGAGTTAAATAAAAGTAAAGCTGAATTCCTTATCTACAACAAAACAGGTTTTGCTATAGACCGTTTCGTCACTCGAGACTATACCAACCAAGAGATAAGCTATAGCATCCCAGGCAAAAGCTTTGCCAATGCTTCTGTCGATATCTCTATCAACTTGGTTTATACCGCCGTCGTTGAATATAACAGAGACTTTGTTTCTGATATAAAACTAGAGCCAGCGGGTGGCTCTATTAGCATCACGATTGATAACGATACTCCCATAGTGCTCCAAACAAAAGGTAAATCGACTGAACAATTAGAAGTTGAAATGGCGCAAGCTCTAGGTTCTAAAGCTGATTTTTCATCAGCCTCCATCTACCCAAACTTTACTGAAATCAGATCAAAAAACTTTAAGGCTTTTGATGGTGGAGAAGTACAATTATTAAGACTCAATGCAAAATCTATTACCATAGATATTAATGACTCAGGTTTGGGCGTTTTAACCAAATTTAGGTTTCCAAACTCACCTAAATCAGCAAGCAGCTCAGACAATATGTTTCCTATTTTTGGTTTTTTAATTGCTGCTGGATTAGGATACTTTTTTTATAGTCGAAAAAAAGAG
>CAZMQH010000275.1:0-2836 GCA_964568245.1 uncultured Methylomarinum sp. | reverse complement strand
TCAAAAGGGCTTTCCCTCGCGACGGTTTCTATTCTCGGACAGCCTCCTAGGTTTTGTAGCTAAAGTGAATGCTTTTAGTCAAGGCAAAGAGGTTGACGTTATTCTGGGTATTGTTGGAGGAGACAATTTCCCCCGCAACTTAAAATGCATGGTCTTTGATGCTAGGTTAATTCAAATAGCCATTCAAAATGGACCTAAATCCGAAGTTAATCTTCTTCCCATTATGCTAAAGCATTTAACCATTACAGGATCACCCTTGCGAGCTCAAGACAATAACTTTAAATGTAAAATAGCTCAGCAGCTGCTAAAACGTGTATGGCCACTATTAGAATCAGGTAAAATTAAACCTGTTATCTCATCAACTTTTTCAGTTAAGGATGCGAGTAAAGCGCATCAACTTATGGAAAATAGCCTACATATTGGAAAAATCATTTTAATTGTATAAATCATGACTTACACAACGCTTATTTCAGCTGCAGCACTGGCCGAACATATTAATGATTCTAATCTAATTATCATTGATTGTCGGTTTTCTTTAGCTGATTCAGAAGCTGGAGCTAAATCATATCGTATGGGCCATATTAAAAATGCACGTTACGCTCACCTTGATAAAAATTTATCTTCCAAAAAAAATAATACAACGGGCCGCCACCCTCTTCCAGATTTTAATCTATTAGTTAAAAAATTAGGTCAATGGGGAATCACCAATAAAAGCCAAGTCGTTGTTTACGATGATGCCAGCGGGGCTTTCGCCAGTCGCCTTTGGTGGTTATTGCACTGTTTAGGTCACCAAGCAGTTGCCGTTCTTGATGGTGGAATCGCTCAATGGCAACAAGCTCTCAGCACTAAACTTCCCAACATAAAAGAAAAAACATTTAGAGCTTATCTTGACCCATCATCTTGGCTAATAGCGGCTGAAATAAGTAATGCTTTAGCGAATAAATCAATTCAATTAATTGATGCTCGTACCGCTATTCGTTTTTCTGGCGAACAAGAACTCATAGATCCCATTGCTGGTCATATTCCTGGTGCTGTTAATAGAAATTTTCAACTCAATTTGAATAACAATGGCGTATTTCTAGATCAAAATACATTACGAGAACAATTTTCAACTGTTTTAAGCTCACACAGCCCTGAACAAACGGTACATATGTGTGGATCAGGAGTCACCGCTTGTCACAATTTACTGGCAATGGAATATGCTGGCCTGTCAGGCTCAAAACTTTATGCAGGCTCGTGGAGTGAATGGATTACCAATCAAAATCGCAGCATTGCTACAAAATAACCCAATACATTAGACGCTGACCAAAGCCAACACTACTAACATATCAATACAAGGTTTAAATATCATGGCAGAACACGACAACAAACATAAAACATTACAAAAAGCCTTAGAGATAAATCTAGACAATTGTAAATACGGCACCATTGTTGAAATTGGTGCAGGCCAAGAAGTAGCTAGAAACTTCTTCCGCGCAGGCGGAGCAGCAGGCACTGTAGCCAAAACCATGTCAGCTTATGATATGCAAGTCAGTGATGATATTTATGGCACGGAAGAATCAGGCCGCTACGTTAGCCAGAGTCGTTTAATAAAAATGCTGGATAAAGAATTTACAGCCATTACAGATTTGTTAACCCCGACACGCCCCAAAAACACCACCTTCTTTTCATACGCTGCCACCGTCACTGCAAAAAGCTATTTACAAAAAAATGAGTGTCATGGCTGGATCGGCATTCGTTTACAACTTTATAGAGAAGCTGCACCCAGTGATATTATTTTACATGTTCGCATGTTAGATAATGACGGTAGTGCTCAGCAAGAAGCTTTAGGGGTTATCGGGGTAAATTTAATCCATGCGGCATATAACTACTTCACCCAGCCTAAAAAAATTGTTGAATCATTACTGGATGATCTAGAACCAGGCCGACTTGAAGTTGATATGATAAATTTTTCAGGCCCTTATTTTGAAGAAACTGAAAATAGATTAATGAACTTACACTTAGTCCATAAGAATCTGACTCATGCCGTCATGTTTACTCCCAAGGGAGATGTTCATATTCCTGCTGAGTTGCTCTACAAAAAAAATATATTAGTGATTCGCGGAGCCTTTACCCCATTAACTAAAGTTCATGCCGATATGACACGCTGTGGCCAACAGCATTTTAATGAAATTGAATCAATTGATGCTGATAAGACCCTAGTATTGGCTGAATTAACCATGGCCAGCTTTACGGTTGGAGACAGAATAGACGAAGCAGATTTTCTTTCACGTGTTGATATGCTCAATACTCAGGGCTATACCGTGATGGTTTCTAATTATCTACGTTATTTCCGCTTACGCACTTATTTTAGACGCTATACAAAACTGCAACTAAGGATGATTTTAGGTATTTCTAATTTAGACCTAGTTTTTCAAGAAGAATACTACGAAGGCCTTGAAGGTGGAATTTTAGAAGCTTTTGCCAAACTTTTTCCTGATAACACCCGTCTTTATATTTATCCTTATAAAAAATCAGAGCAAGAAGAATTAGTCACTGTTAATAACTTTAAACCCTCTAAAAATTTACAACATCTATACACTCACCTACTAGAAAATGGCTATTTAATCGGCTTAGAAAAAGTAGATGAAAGTTTACTGGGGATTAGTCCTGTTCAAGTACTTAATGCCATAAAAAAAGGACGTGGTAGCTGGGAAGATGATGTGCCAGAGGCTATTGCAGAAATGATTGTTAATAAAAAATTACTGGGGTTTGGTAGAGGCTAATTGTATAGTTTCACCACGTTGTACCATGATTTCGAATAATAAAAGGACAGCCCTGATAACATATTGAAATC
>CAZMQH010000274.1:0-2856 GCA_964568245.1 uncultured Methylomarinum sp. | reverse complement strand
TATTTTTCATATATTTCCCTTCGGTCTTGACTGGACTGGGATCAACATAAAAACGTTCGATCAGGTCTGGTAGAAAAGAAGTGCTTCTAAGGCCAATAATCGCAACCAAGGCCAGCATGAAGCTTGCAATATATTTACTCCCTTTTTTTTGAAAAACAAAGTATACGGTTGCAATAGCAAGCCCTAAAAAAGCAAAGAATGTCAGCCAGATCAAGGGCAAGCTATAGTTCATTTCCACAAATCCTGGCCCATAAAATACAGGGTCATGCCGACTGTTATAGACAAGACTCGCGCGGTCTAAATAAATAGCCCAGGCTTGAATGAAAACAATAATGGAAATTAAACCAGTCAGATGAATTTTTCCAGCAGCTGGAAATCCCAATGACTCGTCATCGACTTTTTTATTGCAATTCCAGTAAAAAAATGCAGTCGCCAGAAAAATTAAAGAAAAGGTAACTACCAGCTCCAGATACATTAATCGGTAAACTGGATAGGAAAACAAATAAAAACTAATGTCTTTGCCGAAAATAGGTTCTTCTATACCTGACTTAACACTGAAGAAAAACAGTAAAATACTTTCCCAATTTTGCGCAACAGGAATTAATATCGGGAGGGAGAACAGTACGGATAAGGGCAGGAACTTCAACACTGACTGTTGACTGAAAAAACGCTTACTCTGGCCTTCTTCAATTGAACTACTATCTTGGCTGGTAACACATTTGATGTTTTTTGCAATCAGTAAAAAATTGCTGTAGATAAGTGCTGAAACCAGCAGGAAAATAGAGCCTACAATTAAAGCAAGATAACCCTCCCGACGCAGAAAATAGGCTGTATAGTCCAGCGAGGAAAACCACCAAAACTCCACTATAAAATCAAGCGCAAAGAAGATGAACGCGCTGACTGCCAGAATGGCAATCAAGGCATAAATGAGAATTTTAATTAAAGGATTTTTTGCTGCTGTCATATCGTCTTATCAGTTTGTTTTAGGGGGCTATGAAACCGTTATAAATAATAAAAGAAGTGATACTTTACCTTAGGCGAGTCGCCTTACATAACATCATTTTTTTCTTCAGGATCTTTCTCTGTCATATAAAAACCACTGTCTTTATAGACTTCGTGGATATGTCTTAAGCCCACCATAATAATCGAAGCAACCGGAAGTGCTAACAAGACACCAAAAAACCCAAATAATTGACCGCCCGCAAGCACTGAAAACATCACCGCAACGGGATGCAGCCCGACCTTGTCACCCACTAACCAAGGCGTTAGCAATACACTTTCTATCGATTGTCCGACCATAAATACCACTGCAACGGGTATCAAAGACATCACATCATGAAATTGCAGGTAGGCTGCGATACAGGCAACCACAATACCAACCGTAGCCCCCAGATAGGGTACAAAGCTAATGACTCCCGCCATCACTCCAATCAATACAGCCAAGTTTAAACCGACAATACTTAGACCAGCACTATAGATAATCCCTAAAGCCAGCATCACATAAAACTGTCCGCGCATAAAGGCACCTAAAACAACATCTGTTTCCAACGCCAGTTCTTTTGCAGTCGTTGCAGAGCTACGAGGTATTAAATTATGGATTTTTTCTATCAGCACATCCCAGTCACGCAGTAAATAAAAAGTAAGTACCGGAATTAAAACCAAATTCATTAGCCATTGCGCGATAACTGCACCCGAATAAGAGAGTGTGCCCATCAATGTCAATGCACTGCGCCCCGCATGTTGCCAATGTTTTCTAATAATAGTTATTAATTTATCAGTTTCTATCAAACCAATTTCAAACCCTAGTTTTTGCTCTGCCCAAGGAATAACAGTGCCATTAATCCATTTAGTATAAGCAGGGAAATTATTGATGAAATAACTGATCTGCGATTCGATCAGCGGAACGAAGGTAATCAAAGATATTGCAACTATTAGCAGCATGAAGGTAAAGACCACCATCACAGCGCCCGTTCGCCCTAACTGATAGTTTTTAAACTTGAGTACTTCTAACCTGTCAGCCAGAGGGTCGCCCAAATAAGCTAACATAGCGGCAATAGCAAAAGGCGTTATGATGGGGGTCAACAGATAGATTAACCAGCCCATTACCAGAAAAAAGACCAGCATTAACCATTTTTGTGAATCAGTCATAGTACCCCTGTGTGCTTAGATAATAAGTTCAAGACAAGTCAGAAACGTTATCGTTCCCATATTTTGAGTCACTCCCATTAAGTTAAGAGCTTTTGTATATTGTAGGGTGGATGAGCGATAGCGTAATCCACCATTTCCCAAAGGTGTGCTGGGTTACGCATCACCACCCAACATGCACATGCTTTAACTTAATGACAGTAACGGTGACCGTGGGAATTTTCCAATATAAACCAAGGAACTCTAAGAGCCCGCCCGAGAACTAACGTTTTAAAATACGAGTCATACCGACAAATTAGATTTCTTGATTAGCATATTACAATATATTTTTATACGCGTTATTTTTTTATACATTACGCTATAGGTTTCCTATTATAGCATCAGTATTTCCCTATTAACTCTACCCGTGGCACTAACCTAGTCACAAGAGATCTCATAAAGGACTGCAAAGACATTCCTGTTAAAATTGCTGGTAGCGGGTCGAATTTGTAGTTAGGGAGTCAGTAATAAATAATGTACCTAGATCTCGTAGGATTTTTATTTCTCCTTGGTTGTTCTCAAGAGAAGCATAGTTACTCTATGTGCCGATTGAGAAGAGCCAAGGAGGGATAAAAAGACAAGAGAGCTGGGTATATTATTTGTTACTGCCTCCCTGAGTAGTCTATTACTTTCTTCACATAATGCAATCCTCCCCCTAACATTGCATTTTCA
>CAZMQH010000273.1:0-2863 GCA_964568245.1 uncultured Methylomarinum sp. | reverse complement strand
AGGCAGTAACAACCTAATACCCCAAACAAAAAAGGCCTGCAAATGCAGACCTTTTTTGTTCCACTTAAATTATTTTAAGTCACTTCATTATCGCTTATCTACATCAGTATAGTCACGCGCGCCATACCCTGTATAAATCTGTCTAGGTCGACCAATCCTTTGACCTGGTTCTGACATCATTTCCATCCAATGAGATACCCAGCCCGCAGTTCTTGCAATAACAAACATAACGGTAAACATATTTTCTGGTATTTTTAATGCTTTATAAATAATACCTGAATAAAAATCGACATTAGGGTAAAGTTTTTTCTCAATGAAATACTCATCTTTTAAAGCAACGTCCTCTAGAGCTAAAGCCAGTTCAAACAAAGGATCATCACTAGGAAATTTTTCCAATACTTCGTAACAAGTATCACGCGTAATAGTTGCTCTTGGGTCAAAGTTTTTATAAACCCTGTGCCCAAAGCCCATCAGCCTAAAAGGATCCTTCTTGTCTTTTGCCTTGGCAATAAACTCAGGAATTCTATCAACCGTACCAATCTCTGCCAGCATACTAAGCACAGCTTCATTAGCCCCGCCATGAGCAGGCCCCCAAAGCGCTGAAATCCCCGCAGCAACACAAGCATAAGGGTTTGCCCCTGTACTACTTGCCAGCCTTACGGTAGAGGTACTCGCATTTTGTTCATGATCAGCATGTAAAATAAATAATAAATTCAATGCTTTGACGGCTACAGGATCAATATAATTACTCTGATCGATATAATTCTGCCCTGGCAATGAAAACATCATATTTAAAAAGTTTTCACAATAACCAAGATCAAGTCTAGGGTAAATAAACGGCCAACCAACAGAATGCCTGTAACTGGCAGCAGCAATCGTGGTTACTTTTGCCAACATCCGCATCGCAGAATTTCGACGATGCTCAGGATCATTCATATCCAGCTCACTATGATAGAAAGCAGATAATGAACCCATTACCCCGACCATCATAGACATTGGATGGGCATCATAATGGAAACCATTAAAGAAGACCCTTAAAGACTCATGAATCATCGAATGCTTTCTGATTTCGCCTTTAAATCCAGACAGCTCAAGTTCAGTAGGCAACTCGCCATTCATTAACAAATAAGCAACTTCAACAAATGAACTATTTTTAGCTAGCTGTTCAATTGGATATCCACGATAAAGTAAGATACCGTTTTCCCCATCAATATAGGTAATAGCGCTCTTACAACTTGCCGTAGACATAAATCCAGGATCAAAAGTAAAGACTCCCAAGTCTTTATTCAAAGAACCTATATCAATCGCAGGCGTGCCGACTGTACCTGTCTGCACAGAGAAATCAGCTTCTTTGCCTGTTGCATTATTTCTTATCGTAACCGTATCTTTAGTCATAGACATATGATCCATTTATTACAAAGCTAAATCCTACTACAGAAAAAAGACAATTATTTGCCAAATCTCTTACGGAATTTGTCAACACGTCCTGCTGTATCTACAACTCTTTGTTTACCCGTATAAAAAGGATGACATGAAGAACAAACTTCCACATGTAAATCTTTAGTTAATACTGAGCCAGTTTCAAATTTATTACCACAACCACAAGTAACTGTGATTTGTTTATATTCAGGATGGATTTCTGGTTTCATTTGGATTCCATATCGCCCTTAAATGGGCTACATACATATTAGAGAACTGAGTATAATACGATTTACTAGACAATTCTGCAACATCCAATTTTATATGCGTATTATTTCAGTCAATACAAATGGCATCAGAGCCGCCGAACGTAAAGGTTTTTTCCCTTGGTTAGAACAACAAAATGCCGATGTTGTTTGCATACAAGAAACCAAAGCCCAAACCGAACAACTTAAAGCCGATGCCTTTTGGCCACAAGATTACCATACCTATTACCATGATGCAGAAAAAAAAGGCTACAGCGGTGTCGCTTTATACTGCCGCCAAAAGCCTGACGAAATTATTACGGGCATGGGCGACGATGAATTTGATTGCGAAGGCCGGTATATCGAAGCTAAATTTGGCAACTTAAGTGTCATTTCCCTCTATATGCCATCGGGCTCAGCAAAAGAACAGCGGCAACAAGTTAAATATCGTTGCATGGACCATATGATGAACAAGCTTACAGAAATGAAAGCTTCAGGACGGGATTATATTATTTGCGGTGACTGGAATATTGCTCATAAAAATGAAGATATTCGCAACTGGAAAGGTAATAAAAAGAATTCAGGTTTTTTACCTGAAGAAAGAGCTTGGCTTGACACCTTATTCGACGAAATGAATTTTATTGATGCTTTTCGTGAAATTGACCAAGAAGAACATCAATACACCTGGTGGTCTAACCGAGGCCAAGCTTGGGCCAATAATGTCGGCTGGCGTATCGATTATCAGATACTATCACCCAGCTTAAAAGGCAAAGTATTAGCCACTGCAATATATAAAGAGCAACGATTTTCGGATCACGCCCCCTTAATTATTGATTACGACCACACGATACCCTCATCATGAATCAAGCAAGCCCCTCAATAAGCTGGCGTGATACTTTAGCTTCCTTTGCCCACCCACGAATATTAACCATGCTGTTTCTAGGCATCTCAGCGGGAACACCTTTATTGTTAATATTTTCATCTCTCAGCCTCTGGCTAAGAGAAGCAGGGATTGAGCGTAGTGCCGTGACCTATTTCAGCTGGGCCGCTCTGGGTTATTCATTCAAGTTCGTCTGGGCCCCCTTAATTGACCAACTTCCCGTCCCGCTACTCACAAAACTATTGGGTAGGCGGCGCGCATGGCTATTGCTATCGCAATTAATGATCATGCTATCCATTAGCACAATGGCCTTTATTGA
>CAZMQH010000272.1:0-2892 GCA_964568245.1 uncultured Methylomarinum sp. | reverse complement strand
TAAACAACAATATTAACCAAGCGTTTAGGAACTACAATCACTTTTTTAACATCTTTGCCATCAACAAACCGCTGTACATTTTCATCTGCAAAAGCCAGTTTTTCAATCTCATCTTTACTGGCCGTGGCAGACACCATAATATTACCACGCAATTTACCGTTCACTTGCAACATCATTTTTATAGACTCTTGCTCTAAAGCTGACTCGTCTAATTCGGGCCAAGATGCACTAACAATAGCCGTATCACTTCCCAAATCTTTCCATAATTGCTCACAAACATGTGGAGTAATTGGGGCTAGCATTAATAAAACAGCTTCTAATGCTTCTTGACGAATTGCTCTGCCATTATCAGACTCATCACTGTATTTTGACAAGGTATTAACCAATTCCATATTGGCTGCAATAACCGTATTAAAAGTATAACGTCGACCATAATCATCTGTAGCTTTTTTAATAGCCAAGTGCAATTGACGACGAATATTTTTTTGTTCTTCAGTTAAAGAGGCTTTATCCAGCGCAGATACTTGCTGGCCTTTATCAACATGCAAGAATACTTGTCGCCATAAACGCTTCAAGAATCTAAAAGACCCTTCTACCCCACTATCTGACCATTCTAGTGACTGCTCTGGTGGTGCGGCAAACATCACAAACATACGCACTGTATCAGCGCCATATTGTGCAATTAAACCTTGCGGATCAACTGTATTGCCTTTTGACTTAGACATTTTGACACCATCTTTTAGCACCATGCCTTGTGTCAACAATCGTTTAAAGGGTTCATCTGTTTTGATTAAACCTTCATCACGCAATAGTTTGGTATAAAAACGCGCATACAATAAGTGTAAAATAGCATGTTCAATACCCCCAATATAATGATCAACTGGCAACCAATAATTAGCACTTTCTGCCAACATGCTGGTATCACTTTTTCCTGCATAACGAGCGAAGTACCACGATGATTCCATAAAGGTATCAAAAGTATCGGTTTCTCTTTTTGCTGCTTTGCCACATTTAGGGCAATCAGCATGAGGAAAGGTTGGATGTGCCGCTAAAGGTGATTGAGAACCATCTAAAACTACATCTTCTTTGGGTAATTCAACAGGTAAATCTGCTTCTGGAACGGGCACGGTACCACAATCATCACAATAAATTATTGGAACAGGTGCACCCCAGTAACGCTGCCTAGAAACCCCCCAGTCACGTAAACGAAAATTAGTTTTCTTTTCGCCTTTACTGTCAGCTTCAAGTTTAGTAGCAATAGCGTTAAAAGCATCTGCCGATGATAAACCATCAAATTCTGCTGAATTTTTTAAGATACCTTTAATAGTAAAAGCTTGCTCAGAGGTGCCATCCTCTTTGCCTTCTGCTGAAAAGATAACTTGTTTAATCGCTATGTCATATTTAGTCGCAAACTCATAATCTCGTTGATCATGTGCCGGAACTGACATCACGGCACCCGTGCCATACCCCATTAATACAAAGTTAGCAATCCAGACAGGAACTTCTTCACCCGTAATTGGATGAATGGCTTTAACGCCAGAATCTACTCCACGTTTTTCCATGGTTTCCATGGCCGCTTCTGAAGTTTCCATCACTTTACATTCTTCAAGGAAGGCGGTGATTTCTGCATTACCTTTAGCGGCGGCAATAGCCACAGGGTGCTCAGCGGCAACCGCTAAATAAGTCACCCCCATTAAAGTATCTGGACGGGTGGTATAAATTCTAATGGCATCCGTATTGGTAATTGAAAAATCCATTTCCACGCCTTCGGATCGACCAATCCAATTCGCTTGCATGGTTTTAACCTTTTCAGGCCAACCACCTAATTTGTCTAAATCTTGTAACAACTCATCTGCATAAGCAGTAATTCTGACAAACCACTGAGAAATTTCTTTTTTCTCTACTTTAGTATCACAACGCCAGCAACAACCATCAATAACCTGTTCATTCGCTAAAACAGTTTTATCCTTTGAACACCAGTTGACGGGCGAGGTTTTTTTATAAACTAAATCTTTTTCCAGCAGTTTTAAGAAAAACCATTGCTCCCATTTATAATAACTTGGGTCACAGGTGGCTAACTCTCTACTCCAATCATAACCAAACCCTAATTGCTTTAATTGATCACGCATATAATCAATATTGCTATAGGTCCAGTCAGCAGGGTGAACTTTATTTTGCATTGCGGCATTTTCCGCAGGCAAACCAAAAGCATCCCAGCCCATGGGTTGCATCACATTTTTACCTTGCATGCGTTGATAACGACTAATCACATCGCCTATCGTATAGTTACGCACATGTCCCATATGTAATTTGCCACTGGGGTATGGGAACATTGATAAACAATAATACTTTTCTTTATCAGCATCTTCAGTTGTATTGAACACCCCCGACTTTTCCCAATTTTGTTGAGCTGTCTGTTCAATTTCTAATGGCGTGTAATTTTCTTCCATCCTACTCGTCTTTTAACCTGCAAAAGCGTTAGAATACAGTACAGACGCTTAAATCTAAAGTGTATTTTAAGGAGAAACCTATGAGTGATAATAAATTTGTCGAAGCGTACGACCACCTAATGGAAAATTTATACGAAATTATGGATGATACGCTGCACTCTGTTGCTGATGCGATGGACATTGCAAAACAAAAAGTAAGTGACTTAGGCGGGCTCACTCAAGAAGAAATTAATGAAGTTGCCGACTTTTTAATGCGTGATATTGAACATGCCGCTACCAACACACCAGCTGTTAGTGATAAAAATTCATTAACCGAATGGTTTAAATTTGATATTGAATTACTTGAAAACTTTGCCTTAGATGCTTTTTCTAGCATTGCAGATAAAACACGTGTTGAATTAGCTAAAATTGAGCAACAAGCAAGTAAATATCACCCCTATAA
>CAZMQH010000271.1:0-2927 GCA_964568245.1 uncultured Methylomarinum sp. | reverse complement strand
TAAGAGCATTCAACGATCATAATACTCGGCTTTGTTATTGTTTTGATATTAGCACTGAACAGTATGTCAATTCATTAAAATCCGGCACAGCTGAAAAAATAAAGAAATTTGTTATGCAAAAAACCAAGCTAGGTGATTGTGCCTGTGAAATAAGGAATCCTTCGGGGCACTGCTGTTTAGCTGATTTTAAACAGTTGGAAAAGAAAATAATAAATAATAACTGAACCTGCATTTGTCAGATGTGAATGGTTACAGAAAAATCTTGGTGCTGAAAACCAGCTATACTTCGCGCGGCCACGCGAAGTATAATTATGGATGCGACGTTCTTTTTGCCTAGACAACAGAGGAATGCCCAAAAAGAATACTTGCAACAACATATCCAAAATGAGGTGTTTTTTGATATTGATGTCGTGGCTGATTTATCAAGTCCGTTAGTTCATGTGTTACCAACGGCTAAATACTTTGCAACAGTTAGGGCACGATGTACTGCTTTCTCATAAAAAATAAATTAGATAATTTCGATTCTGAAAAAAACATCCAGTTTCTAAGAAGGCGACCTGTGTTATCCCGTTATTTTCAGCGTACTAAATTTAAGGGCTTATTATCTTCCTTCGCTGTCATTCAATATAATTTTCCTATTAGATCTAAATGGGTAAGATAAAGGCGCATATCAAATTCTAACTGATGATAATTGGGTTCCATATACTCACATAATTTATAAAAGGCTTTATTGTGCGGCTTTTGTTTTAAATGCGCTAATTCATGTACTGCAATCATGGTTAAAAACTCAAGAGGTGTTTTTTTAAACACTGAGCCAATGCGTATTTCATTTTTTGCCTTTAATTTATTGCCTTGTACTCTAGATATAAAAGAATGCAGGCCTAAAGCATGATGAATAACATCAATTTTGTCGTCATAAACAACTTTGCTCAATGGATTAGATTGTTTAATAAATTGATTTTTTATATCTACCACAAAAGTATAAAGCATCTTGTTATTGTTGAAGTTATGACAGCTAGGGTATTTATTTAAAAGAAGCTTAGATAATTTATTATCATTGATTAGCGACTGTACTTGGTCTGTTACTGTTGAGGGGTAAGCTGTTAAATATTTTAGTTTATTCATTTCAATGTATCAGGATGTTTATTTATTTGCTCATAGTGCAATCGGGCCTTATGGATTTCATCGGCATGTTCATCACTCTAATTTACTATAGAATCAAATAAGAGCCCAAGACTAGTTGCAAGCTCAGTTAGATAGTATTCAGATCTCTTCATACTGTGTGCGAATAACCAAACCATCTCGCTGTAGTTCTCGTATTACATGTCCCACTTAAGTAGCGAACTTAATTGAGTGTTAAATCAGGCTCTTTTATTAGCCATGTTTTTATCTCAAGCCCCCCAGTGCTATCTACTTTTGGAGCGACATGCCCACCTACTTTTTTGGCTTCAAATGTGCCAGTTTCCTGATAATATCGCCATAAGCTATGAACGAAAGAATAAGAAACAGCGAAACGTTTCGCTATATCAGGTTTACTTTGCTTGTCTATTTCAATAGCGTTGATCACTTTTTTTCGAATATCTATCGAGTATGGGGCTGGCATAAGAAATTATTGGTAAATGAGAAAAGGAAAAACTATAGCACAGTGAAGTGTAACTTATTAATATGGGAAATGTAATATAGTGTTTGTGAAGGCGGTTTCTTTTCTTGGTTGTATGAAGCCGTTACACTTAATGCCATTATTGTGGATAGATTAAACCCCAACGTTTTTTTAGACTCAGCAGCATCACGTGTTTATGACGGTTTGAATTAAGCCTAAAAGCAGCGTTATAAGCTCTTTTTACGCAATCGTTGCTGCTCTTTAAATTGATATTTCAAAGCCCGACGATCTATTGCAATTTGTTTAGCTGAGGAACCAATATGATCTTCACCTCGACTTTTAGACATTTCCACCTGTTTTTCCCGTTCCTGGAAACGTTTTCGCTGTTCTTCTGAAGCTTTATCATAACAATGTGGACAACTAACGCCTTGAATATAGTGTTCACTTTTTTTCTCATCGTCAGTAATAGGATAACGACAAGCAAAGCATTGGTCATACTGTCCTTTTTCTAAGGCATGGTTAACGGCAACTCGGTTATCAAATACAAAACATTCACCTTCCCAGAGTGATTGATCTACTGGCACTTCTTCTAGATACTTTAAAACCCCACCCTGAAGATGGTAGACATCTTCAAAGCCTTGTTGTTTTAGAAATGCAGTAGACTTCTCACAACGGATGCCCCCAGTACAATACATCGCTACTTTTTTATGTTTATTAGGATTTAGCTGTTCTTTAACATATTGAGGAAAATCACGAAATGTTGCTGTTAGTGGATTAACAGCCCCTTTAAAAGCCCCAATCTGTATTTCATAATCGTTACGAGTGTCAATTAATAAAACTTCAGGATCAGAGATTAAGGCATTCCAATCTTCAGGCTTAACATAAGTACCAACTATATGATTAGGATCAATACTTGGAACGCCCATTGTAACAATTTCTGCTTTTAATTTAACCTTGCTACGATAAAAAGGCATGACTTCTTCATAGGATTCTTTGGTTTGCAAATCTAAAAAACGTGGGTCAGAACGCAACCATTTGAGAACTGCATCAATCCCTTGCCTATCACCAGCGATAGTGCCATTAATACCTTCTTTAGCCAGTAACAAAGTTCCTTTTACTTGGTGTTCTATCATTAATGCCTGCAAAGGCGGCTTAATAGACTCATAATCACTCAGTGTGACGAATTTATACAATGCCGATACCACAATATTACTCATAATCTTCCTACAGCTAACCAGAACGTAAATCCAGTGCTTTAATGTTTATAAAATTTAATAAACTATATTTTAACCGCTTCAAAAGCAATATCAACTAAACTTTATTATCA
>CAZMQH010000270.1:0-2937 GCA_964568245.1 uncultured Methylomarinum sp. | reverse complement strand
TTGAGGCGCGAATATTGTTTAATTCTATTGAGCCAATACGCACGCTATTTAAGAGTGTGCCGTAAACAGTAATCGTACCGTTAGCTGTTCTGCTTTGTGCTGGATAGCCTCTTTCTAACTGTAATTTGTTGGCTATATTTTCAGGGATGCTGATTAGTGTTGCGCCAGTATCAAGCAAAAAAGTAACAGGATAATTGTTAATGTGGCCATTCACCACATAATGACCATAACGATTCTGTTTTAATCTGACTTCTGCCGAATTATTATTCCATTCGGCTGAAATATTTTGATTAGGATTATTTTGCTGTTCAAGATAATTATTAAAGCCAAAGGTTAGCAAAACCAATACTAATATCCAGGCAATATAAATCATGCCTTGGCCTATTTTTGATGAGCTATCAGTTTGTTTCATCGGTATTATCTTGTACAAGAACCCAAGGTTTAATCACAACAGCCCAAACTAAAACTTCATTTTCAAACCACTTTAATGCTTGCTGATCAGTAACCTGGGCTACTTTTTTTTCTGATAGCCATTGTTCTACTTGGGCTTTGTTATCGACAGAAAATTGATAGGCAGCCTCCACTAGATCAATGCTTGAGTCGATAGAAATAGCTAAGCCACTGGCAAAAAACCGTTGTAATTCATGCCAAGGGATTTGAGAAGTTTCTAAGTTTATTTCTTTTTTGTTCATTGGGTGATGATGTTCTTAAAGTGAACTGGTATTCTATAGCAAAATAATAGAATAAACACAACGAGGTAATATCAATGGCATTGTTTGGTGCATTTAAAAACAAATCAACTTTAAACGCTGCAATTAAAAAAACGGCTGAAGCGCGTGAAAATGAAGGGGCAAAGGCTGATCAATTATTCACGACTGCATATGAAGCTTTTGCAACAGTGGTTGAGGGCGATTTGATTAGAGGTGAGGCACTATATAACTGGGGTTTCTCATTATTGCATCAAGCAAAAATTAAGAATGAAGATGAAAGTATTAAATTGTATTTAAGTGCAATTACCAAGTTTTCTTTTTGTTTGTTGGTCGCGCCCAATCATTTAGGGGCTGCCATTGATGGTGGTGTGGCTTATATGGATTTGGCACGTATTCTAGAAGTAGACGCACATGATGAGCTTTATGATTTGGCGGGTGAGTATTTTGAAAATGCAGAAAGAATTCAGCGAGGGAGTGCAGCCTATAATTTAGCCTGTGTCTATGGTATGCGTGGACAGGAAGATGCGTGTGTAGAAGCCTTTTCTTTATCAAGAGAATGCGGCAGTTTACCCAATGTTGACGATATAGTTAGCGACCCTGATTTGGAAAAAGTTAAAAATGCGAAGTGGTTTGTTGAATTTGTTGAAAAAGTAAAATCAGGTCCAGAACCTGAGGTTGTGGATGAAAATGCTGTTATTTATGATGTTGAAGGTAATGTAGTCAGAAAGGAAAGCAAGACAGCTAAGAAAAAAAGGCTTGAGAATGAAACAGAAGTGGATGGCGTTGTTTATGATGTAGAGGGTAATGTGCTTAGAAATGTTGAGGATGACTCTGCTGAACCAACCGCAGAAAGTACTGAAAAGACCGTTGAAAAAAATGGAGAAGCTAAAAACACAGATGATACGGTTAAAGCTGAGTCTAAAGGCACTGAAGAATAAAAAATTGAAAGATAGAGACGTTATTTTGTAGCGTCTCTATTTTAAAAAAAGGATACTGGGTTTAGGCCAATATGGCGGTAGCTTCAAGTTGGACTTGATTTCTGCCATTGTCTTTTGCAGTGTACATGGCGTTGTCTGCACGTTTAATAAGGTGTTCAGCTGTGTCACTATCCTTTAAAGAGCTAACACCTAAGCTGGCTGTTAATTTGATAATTTCCATACCATAAGCAATCGTATGATTTTCAATTTTTTCACGAATCCTTTCAGCCATTACGCTTGCACCTTCAATGTTGGTGTCACTTAGCAGAATAACAAATTCTTCACCACCATAGCGAAAAACCATATCACTGCTACGCACTACCTCTTTGATGCAATTGGCGGCAGAAGCTAAAGCTCTATCACCACATTCATGACCATATTGATCATTAATACTTTTGAAATGATCTATATCAAAGAAAATAATAGATAGCTGACGTGAGTTCCTGTATGCAAGTTGAACCTCTCTTTGCAATGAATCATTAAAGGCCGTTCTATTACTGGTTTTTGTTAGTGGATCTGTATACGCCATTTTTAATGCTTGATTGAATAGCGTAGCATTTCTTAATGGATAAATTAACGAGCAAAGTAAATTCTCTAATAGTTTGATTTCATCATCATCAAATCGTTGACGGCGCATGATTTTTAAGCTACCCAGTTGCATATCTTCAACTTTCAATGCGTAGGTGCATGAATGTTTAGTGACGATACCTTGATTTATATTAAGATCAAAATCATCATTTTCATAAACAAAGCCGTTATGAGGAATCAGGGTTTTAATTTTATTACTGAATATATTGATTAATTCATTAAAGTCTAGTGAAGTTTGCAATGCACTACTTATATCATAATGATGTAGGTTGACGGCCTTTGATGCTTCAAAAGAATTGTCGCTGACAACGGCTATATTTGCTGATTCTTTTTTCATGACTTATTCCTGATATGCCTTGAATGTAATGTTATTCAAGAGATAAGCTTATTATGTGCCATTATTTTAATTATGTTTTATTTCATGGGGTTGGGTGTGTTTTTTGTGGCTGGTGTCAAGTTTTTGTCTTGATGCTAGGCAAAAGGTTGCCGATTCTTAATAGGCCCTTGCCGCTGTAGGTATCCTTTAGGATAAGGCTTTTAGACTGTGAGGCTACCTATGCTTTTGGAGCGAGGGGTTCAAAGCAATTGTAAAATGCAGAGTCGTTGTAGCAGTTTTATAAATATATTCACTTAAGGTTCAGCTATTAGTAGAATAATAGTTA
>CAZMQH010000269.1:0-2950 GCA_964568245.1 uncultured Methylomarinum sp. | reverse complement strand
ATGCCTCTGCTTTCAAACTTTGTTAAGGGGCGGTAACCTGGTCGTTCGCAATATCCGCTATTATTCCCCGTATTAAGTAACTTGTTACTTACCCCTAATGTTTTCAACATATCTTTAGCATAATGCTCCCAATCTGTTGCCGCATGAAAATAACCATGCTGCTTTAGCTTCTTATTTAAAAGTTCAACAAAACTAGAGCGAACAATGCGTCGCTTATGATGCTTTCTTTTATGCCAAGGGTCGGGGAAAAACAAATGGACACCCGCTAGCGTATTGTCAGCAATTTTTTGCTCTAAAATTTCAATAGCATCATGATGATAAATTCTAACATTCATTATTTTTTTTTCTTCAAGTAACAACATTAAATGAGCAACACCTGGTCGATGCACTTCAATACCCAGATAGTTTAACTCAGGATTAGCTTCCGCCATTGCCGCTAAACTACTGCCGTTACCAAAACCAATTTCAACGATAATAGGGGCTTCTCGGCCAAAAACGTGGGCATAATCATAAGTTTTCGCAGGATCTAGACAATAATCACCCCACATATTATCAATTGCTTTTTGCTGCCCAGCTGTTGCTCGCCCCTGACGAATAGCAAAGCTACGGATTCTAGGATGAGGTTCTTTTTCAATAGAAGTCATTTATAAGGGAATATACTGATTTGATAGTTTAGACTTTTGATCCCTCGGACAAGGGATACAGTTACTTGCTGTGTCATGAAACGCAGCGCGTTTGCTACGATTTCCCACTCGGCTCGTGGGAACCAGAGAAATATAAATATGGAGTTAAAAGAACAGGCCATCAACAGGTGAAGAAGCTGAGGCAAAACGTTTTTTAGGCATCCGACCTGCCAAATACGCTTCTCTACCTGCTTGAATACCTTTTTTCATCGCCGATGCCATTAACACAGGATCTTTTGCAGCGGCAATCGCTGTATTCATCAACACACCTGCACAACCTAATTCCATTGCCAATGCAGCATCAGAAGCAGTACCAACACCTGCATCAACTAAAATAGGAACATTAGCATTTTCAACAATCGTTAAAATATTGTAAGGGTTGCGGATACCTAAACCTGAACCAATAGGCGCAGCAAGTGGCATAACGGCAACACAACCAATATCTTCTAAACGTTTTGCCGCAATAGGGTCATCATTGGTATAAACCATCACATCAAAGCCATCTTTCACTAACACTTCAGCTGCAATTAAGGTTTCAGCCACATCAGGGAATAGGGTTTTTTGATCAGCTAGCACTTCTAACTTAACTAACTTATGCCCTCCAAGTAACTCTCGTCCTAAACGGCAGGTTCTTAAAGCATCTTCAACGGTAAAACAACCCGCTGTATTCGGTAAAATAGTGTATTTATCGGGTGAAATAACATCAAGTAAGTTTGGCTCGCCCGGTGTTTGACCAATATTTGTTCGGCGAATGGCAACAGTTACAATTTCTGCACCACTTGCTTCAATAGCAAGCTCGGTCTCTTTCATGTCTTTATATTTACCCGTACCCACTAACAAGCGAGATTTGAATGTTTGCCCTGCAATAGTAAAAGAATCATCTTGCCCACCACCAATGGCTTGCACAATTTCCAAGGCATCCTCTGCAGATAATGTTTTCTCTGCATATTGATTAAAAGGTAAGATTTCTTTATTGAGTTCTATTGCGATCCGTTTTCCGGTTAAATTTAAATCAGTAACAATATCAGCAACTGTTGTATTCTCACCGTATTCACGGGTGTCACCATTTACACTTATTTTCATGCTTATTCCTGATTAATGTTTTACTGATCTACGTTTTTGCACTGCTGCTGCCAAGCCATTAAGCAAGAGTACAGTATCATCCCAGCCTAAGCAGGCATCAGTAATACTTTGGCCATAAGTGAGCTCCTGCCCTTCAACCACATCTTGTCGCCCCGCTTTAAGGTGACTTTCAACCATAACCCCCACAATACGCTTGTCGCCATGAGCAATTTGCTCAGAAACGTCATCAGCAACAACCAGTTGACGTTGACATTGCTTTAAACTATTTGCATGACTAAAATCAATCATGATATTAGTTGGAAGTCCAGATTTCTCTAACCCTTCAGCGACCTTTTCGACATTGACTGCATCATAATTAGGCTCATCATTACCGCCACGTAAGATGATATGCGCATCTTCATTTCCTGTAGTAGAGAAAATGGCTGAGTTTCCTTGTTTGGTCACTGATAAAAAGTGATGAGGATGCATAGCTGACTTAATGGCATCAATCGCAACGCCAATTCCACCATCCGTAGCATTCTTAAAACCAACAGGGCAAGATAAGCCTGAAGCTAATTCTCTGTGAACTTGGCTTTCCGTCGTTCTCGCGCCAATAGCGCCCCACGAAATAAAATCTGAAAGGTATTGAGGGGTAATTAAATCTAAATATTCAGTTGCCGCAGGAATGCCCACATTGTTTAAATCCAGCAATAACTGCCTGGCAATTCTTAAACCTTTATTAATATTAAAACTAGAATTAATTTCAGGGTCATTGATTAGCCCTTTCCAGCCAACGGTTGTACGAGGCTTTTCAAAATAAACCCGCATAATAATAACCAAATCTTTTTGCAGCTCATCTTTTACTTTTTTTAGCAGTCCAGCATATTCTTTTGCCGCTTTGGTATCATGAACAGAGCAAGGGCCAACAATCACGACCAGCCGGTCATCTTCGCCAGATAGTATGCTATGAATGTCTTTCCTTGCTTGCAAAATGGTATTTGCAGCAATTTTATTCATCGGAATTTCTTCATGAACCTGAACAGGTGCTATAACCTGTTTAGTTTCACTGATTCTTAAATCATCTGTATTAAATTTACTTGGCATGGTCTCTACTGACAAACGTGATATTGACTATTTTATAAAATCAGCTATTTTAACTGTTTTAATCGTGCCCGTGTTATTTATAATGTGATTATCAGGCAACT
>CAZMQH010000268.1:0-2952 GCA_964568245.1 uncultured Methylomarinum sp. | reverse complement strand
TCATGTACATTCTGAATGTTAATCTGGTACATATTGCTATAATGGCTGGCATCATAGTCTTTGGTCTGCATAACCCAGTTAGTATTCTGCTCTGATAAATCCTCTAATCTTTTATTGGCACTTGCTTGCTGTGATAGTGCAAAAAATACACTAGAAACTAGCAGGGTAGTTCCCACATTCCGAGCAAATTTTTTAATTTGCATATTTCCTCCAGATTGACTTTATTATAGAAAAGCATTCGCCAAATCATTAAGTGTTTTTGTGAAAAAGCTACCTGATCAAGCTACCTGTGAATTGGCAAATGCTTGTACCCATTCTAATTATTTGCCCACTTCTTGAATACGGAATAAGTAACCAATTAAGCAGGAATAACCCACACTTCAATATGGGAAATTTTCCCAGTGAAGATAGCTTTAATAAAAAGGAAAAGTTCCCGTATCATTTAAAATTAGATTTGTTCATAATGAGTGTTTTTTTTAATTAGTTATGAATAAAATCAGTGTGTTACTCGTTGACGACCATGCAGTCGTAAGAGAAGGCTATAAATCTTACTTATCCCTGTCGGAAAAAATAGGCGAGATTTATGAAGTGGATTGTGGTGAAACAGCCTGTCAACACTATTTACAACAGCCAGTTGATGTGGTGGTTATGGATTTATCCATGCCAGGCATGGGAGGGCTTGAGTGTATACGACGACTCATTAGCCGCGCGCCACAATGTAAAATTTTAGTTTTCAGTATTCATAATGAAATAATTTATGCCACCCGCGCGATTAAATCGGGCGCCAAGGGATACATCAGTAAAAATAGCCAGCCTGAAACACTAGTGACTGCGGTCTGCTCCATTGCACAGGGACAAAACTACATAGATGCAGTAATGGCTCAAAAACTTGCTGTTAACATGATTACTGAGCAAGATGATGAATATAAAATCAAACACCTTTCACCTAGAGAATTTGATGTTTTTTGCCTATTAGCAAATGGCAATAGCCCTCGCGATGTGGCGGATAAGCTACATTTAAGCTATAAAACAGTTTGCAATCATAGTACAGCCATTAAGGAAAAACTTGCGGTTAAAACACTTACAGAATTTACTTTGATGGCATCTCGACAAGGATTAATACAATTTGAATAGAGGCGGGGGAATTTATTGAGTACATTCCACAGATTTCCCAACAAACTGCCCAAAAGCTCGACTGCCCTCACCTACATGAATCCGCTTTATTTCCTTATCAGTCCGGCTATCAAACACACTTAAACTGCCATCAAACCAATTCAGCACTAACAAATGCTGATTTTCTTCATCCACAGCAATATTTTCAGGATACTCACCCGTTTTTAACAGCTGAATGAGTTTATGTGTTTTAGCATCTAAGACACTCACGGTATTTTCCAGCTGATTGCTTACATAAACCTTGTGTTGCTTTCGATCTACAGCAACACCATAAGGCATACGCCCTACTTTTATACGCTTTATTTCGGTTAAACTCGCTAAATCAACAATACTCAGGGTATTGCCTTGTGAATTAGCGACATAGGCAAATGTATCATCCATTGCAAGTGCAAAAGGGGCCTGCCCAACCGCTATGTTTTTAATCAGCTTAAAGTGGTGCGTATCTATTATTGAGATACTATTGCTCTCTCTATTCAATACCCATACCTGTGATTCACAGGCATTTGTGGCTATTCCTGCTGGTGATTTTCCAACAGCAATTTTTTTTATCATCCGCCCCGTACCAGGGTGAATAACCTTAACCACATGACCTGACCAATCACTAATAAAAAGCAGTCTATTAGCAAAAACAGCACCAAAAGGACTACCTCCGACACTAATATGCTCCAAAGGGATTAATTTTTCACTGTCAATAAAACTGACCATACCCTGCTCAGGATAGGTTACTGCAAACCATGGGTTATGAGGACTGATGGCAATACCAGCTGGAGATTTAAGGGTAGGAATCGTAGTCTTTAATGTTAAGTCCGCACGCTTAAAAACACTAACACCACTACTCTGCTGATTATTAATGTAAAAGTAAGAGCCACCAACTGCAATAGTGGTAAAACCATACAACAACAGAGCAAAAGATAATCGCAACATATTATTTTTCTAGGTTATTTTTTAGCCCTTGCAATCCATTTACAATAAAGCTATTCATTGCGTCAACGGCTGATTCATCATTAAGCCTTTTGGGAGGTGTGTTAGCGGTATCGCCTCGATAAAAACGGCTCTTCCATTTAACTTTAGTTTTATCATCATCTTCTGCAATTAATTGAATAGCTGTCGTATAAGAACTCACGGGAAAAACATCTGTATTTTCAGTTTTTAAACGATAGTTGTATTCATGGTCAGCCTCACTAAAATAATCCAGACCTTCTTCTAGCACTCCACTTTCCAATCTTATGCGTCGCTCACTGCCTGACTTATTTTTACCATCACCTGTACTCGATATAACATCAGGGTGCCAGCTTGAAATATCATCAAAGTTTTTTATCACATCCCAAACCTTAGCTATAGGTGCATTAATAATAATACTTTTGTCAGCTTTTTTAGGCGTGGGACCATGAGCATGCGCCCCCATTGAAATTACTGAAAAAGAAATAAAAAATAGCCTGCTTAGTTTCATGATCATCCCATCTAAAAATAGGGTATTATCAAGCAAAATACAAGGACTGTAACGGGAATGCTTCTTGCATTTGTGCGGGAATATTTCCTTTTAATACTTCCAGATCCCGAACAATCTTGGAATATATGCTTCAAAAATATTCTGACACTTGCAATCTGAGTGATGTTGTTTGCTCCTGCTTTAATAAGTAGCTGTTCATATTTTTACACAGGACATACCATTAAGCATATTTAAGCTATACTTCGCGCGGTCACGGATGCGGTTTTATAGCGAGTTGATTTTTATCGATAGCAAGGCGCTGAAATGGGTACATAGTTAGCTACGCAACC
>CAZMQH010000267.1:0-2988 GCA_964568245.1 uncultured Methylomarinum sp. | reverse complement strand
TCATCTATTGTGCCCTTGATAGAGAAAGGGCTAACTTGGCAATGGCGCGAATGGAACTTAAAAAGCTAGAAACCTCTATTAAGCGGATCTAAGGGAAAAAGGGATGCTACCCTTTAATTTCGCTATCGCCGCACGGAACGACAAGTTTTCACGATTACCCATTGAATTACATCACCACCTTCTGAGCACGCATCCAAGCAATGCCACAGATTTTTATCAGGGGAAATCACAAAGCTGGGCGTTTTAGGGACTTGCAAGTAATGAATATACCCCTATTGCGTAGGATTTTTGTTTCTGCTTGGATTATCTCAAGAGGCGCATAGTTATTCTATGCAACGATTGAGAGAATTCAAGCAGGAGCAAAAAGACAAGCAAGGTGGGTATATTCATTGCTTGTAAGTTCCTTATCATCATGGAACGGACAATCTCCTAAATAATCCTTAGGGAGTCAGTAATAAATAATGTACCTAGATCTCGTAGGATTTTTATTTTTCCTTGGTTCTTCTCAAGAGAAGCATAGTCACTCTATGTGCCGATTGAGAAGAACCAAGGAGGGATAAAAAGATTAGAAAAGCTTTAGCGATTCTTATGCTTTCAGTGCAAGAGAGCTGGGTATATTATTTGTTACTGCCTCCCTTAGGACTTGAGAAAAATGACCATACCCAACAATCAAGATTTTGTCATAATAGCCTCTCCTAAAACAAGTAAAAAGACGGTAGTGGGTTGAATTTGTAGTTAAGCATGAATATCCACACCGAACTCGACTTTGTTAATCAATAAACCAATAACAATATCATGCATTTTTTCTGACTTGGAAAAGCAAATTGTTTTTCGTGTTAGCCGCTTAATCCATGTTCTTAAATTTAAATTCTTACGTTCAATTTTTTGAGTATTACGTTTTCCCACTTCGTGCTTATTGGGTTCAATATATCGCTCATAAGCTCCCCAGTCATCGGTGTAAAAACGTTTGATTTTCAAAGGCGCTAGCAAGGCTTTTAATTCCTTAAAAACAATATCTTTTCGTCTACCAAAAACATAAGCTAAAATAATATTGCTTGAGTGTTCAACAGCATACCAAATCCAGCGTTGATTAGCTTTTTTCCTCGCACCTTGAACCTGCTCTTCTAAATCCTCTTATATTTAATACGATGTGGTTTATCAGCATCAGTACCTAGGCGTTTATGACGATCTGCTTCATAGTCTTCATAGTTACCTTCAAACCAAACTACTTCGCTATTACCTTCAAAGGCCAAAATATGGGTGGCGATTCTATCTAAAAACCAGCGATCATGCGAAATAACCACGGCACAGCCAGGAAAAGACAAGATGGCTTCTTCTAATGCGCGTAATGTTTCTACATCTAAATCATTAGTGGGTTCATCAAGTAATAATAAGTTGCCACCACTCTTTAACAGTTTTGCTAAATGTACGCGGTTACGCTCTCCACCTGATAAGTTGCCAATATGCTTTTGTTGATCGCCACCCTTAAAATTAAAGCGCCCTAGATAAGAGCGAGAAGGGGTTTGATAAGTACCTACTGTAATCATATCAAGGCCTTCGGATACTTCTTCCCACACTGTTTTCTTTGGGTCTAAGTCATCACGCATTTGGTCAACATAAGCGAGTTCAACAGTTTGACCTATTGATACCGTACCTGAATCAGGTTTTTCAAATCCTGCCATCATACGAAATAGGGTGGTTTTACCCGCACCGTTGGGGCCAATAATGCCGACAATGCCACCAGGAGGCAATTTAAAACTTAAATCGTTAATAAGCAGTTTGTCACCGAAGCTTTTACTGATGTTTTCAATATCAACCACTACATCACCTAAACGAGGACCTGGTGGAATATAGATTTCTTGCGTTTCACTGCGTTGTTGTACTTCTTTGGATGACAATTCATCAAAACGTGCCAATCGGGCTTTGCTTTTTGCGTGGCGACCTTTTGTTCCTGATCTAACCCATTCCAATTCTTTTTTTAGTGCTTTTTGACGGGCTGATTCTTGTTTTGATTCTTGTGCTAAGCGTTTTTCTTTCTGTTCTAACCAGTTAGAGTAGTTGCCTTCCCATGGAATCCCCATACCTCTATCTAATTCAAGAATCCAACCTGCAACGTTGTCTAGAAAGTATCTATCATGTGTTACCGCGACTACAGTACCTTTATAGTCATGCAGAAACCGTTCTAACCAAGCTACTGATTCAGCGTCTAAATGGTTGGTTGGCTCATCAAGCAGCAACATATCCGGTTTTGATAATAACAGCCGACATAGAGCGACTCTACGTTGTTCTCCGCCAGATAGTTTTGTGACATCAGCATCCCAAGGCGGAAGGCGAAGGGCATCTGCTGCTATTTCAAGGGTTCTTTCAAGTTCCCATGCGCCTGCATTTTCAATTTTTTCCTGCAAGTCAGCTTGTTCAGTCAATAAAGTATCAAAGTCTGCATCAGGATCGGCAAAGGCATCATTTACTTGGTTGTAACGATCAACAATGGCTTTTATTTCAGCCACACCCTCTTCAACATTACCTCTTACATCTTTGTTAGGGTCAAGTTCAGGTTCTTGAGCAAGGTAACCAATTTTAATACCTTTTTGAGGAGTTGCCTCACCTTCAATATCAGTATCTAGGCCCGCCATAATTCTAAGTAAAGTAGATTTACCCGAACCATTTAAACCTAGAACTCCGATTTTTGCACCAGGAAAGAAAGACAAAGAGATGTCTTTAAGAATATGCTTTTTCGGTGGGACAATTTTACCCACACGATTCATTGAATAAATATATTGAGCCATTGTTTTTACAATCAAATAAAAAAGGCTATTATTTCACGTTTAATCGCTGTATTAAACTTTGTTCGCCAGATTTTATCACGCGCCGGTGATTCTACTCGAAAATTGGCTGAAATAATGTGGCTGCAATCGACGTCCATGGCTTATTTGTTTGTACATCCCATTCGAATTGAATGATGGTAAAATTATTTTTTTGTGAGAGTTT
>CAZMQH010000266.1:0-2991 GCA_964568245.1 uncultured Methylomarinum sp. | reverse complement strand
TTATCTCTTTAGGTTTAAAGCTGAGCTTAATAGCTTTGCAGTCACATCCACAAAGGGGATGACTTTTTCATAAGCCATCCTTGTAGGCCCTATTACCCCTAAAACGCCGACTGTTTCATCATTAATGGAATAGGATGATGTGACCAAACTGCACTGCTCAAAGGCTTGGTAGCCAGATTCTTCACCGATATATATTTGCACGCCATCAGCCATTAAACATTGATCCAATATATGAATCACTCCCTGTTTTTGACTAAAAGCTTCAAATAATTGTTTTAAATGGCCCATATCGGATAGCTCATTAAAACCCATCAGATTGGTTTCCCCTGTCAAGATATAATCTTCAGCTGGTTTTTGCTCAAAAGCTTGCTGCGCCATATTAACTGCATCAATCATTCCTTGATTCATACGTTGCTGATCCTGTTGAAATTCATCAAATACTGCTTGCCTAACTGCCGATAAACTGCGCCCCGAATACACGGAGTTTAAATAATTTGCCGCTTGTACCAGCTCAGCTTCTGAAAACTGTTTTGAGGTGTGAATAATTTTATTATGGACTTCTTGCTCATTAGTCACAAAAATAACTAATACCCGTGTATTTGATAACGGCAAAAATTCTATATGCCGCAAGCACAAAACATCTTGCTTAGGTAAGGTAACAACTCCCGCCATTTTAGTCACTTCCGACAGCATTTTTGAGGCTCTACTGACCACTTGATCTGCATTTTCAGCATCAGCTAACTCATGGCTTAATTGATCAACAGCATCAGACTCTAGCGGCTTAACGGTTAATAATGAATCAACAAAAAATCGATAGCCCTTTACTGTAGGTACTCGCCCCGCAGAAGTATGAGGTGAATGTATCAACCCCAAATCATCTAAATCCGCCATGACATTACGAATAGTGGCAGGGCTAAGATTAATATCAGAATCTTTTGATAAAACACGAGAACCAACGGGTTGGCCATCTTGAATATATCGTTCAACCAGGTTTTTTAGTAAATGCAGCGAGCGCTCATTTAAGTCTATTTTGTTTCCCACTCGATTCCTTAAGATTTAACATGGCTATGAAAAAAACACAGGTTTATAGAAATTCAGTAAATTTTTGAGTTATTATTTTCGGAGAGGTCTATTGGCCGTGACTGAAACAAGATTAAGAGCAGACGCGACAATAGAGCCCTCCTACAAAATTTCAATACTGTTAAGAGGGGTTAAACATCCCCCCTTATATCAGCTCTCTTTCTATAGCTTATTTGTAGTAATACACAGGCTAGTTCCGTAAATCATTCAATATATTCATCATCTGATTTATTGGCATTAAATCGTCCTAGCATTTTTACAAAAACCACAAATGCAATGATTAACAGGATAATTGAAGTAATGATTAGCGTAAAATTAGTTTCATTTTCTGGCTCTATCCCTACTGAAAAAGGTAAATGTGAATCTAGTTTTTCACCCTCGTACATAATAGTGACATGCGCCAAATAGTGTCCAGACCCTACGCCTAACCTATCAAAATTAACCAAGGCATCTACCGAGCCTTTCTTAATTTTCTCAGGTTTTTGATAAAATATTCGCTTGCCTTCTGGCTCTTTAGTTATCTCAAATTCTACTGTAGTTTTACGGAGTCTGTTACCCTCATAATCAAAAACCAAATGGGTTTCACCTATATTTGGAATTGATCGACAAAAACTTTCTCCACCTGAAATAGTGGGTGTGTAAGCTGAAAAATGGATAACTTCATTCCCTACTGTAAAACGACACAAATCTATTTCATTTTTTGCTCCTCGATGAGCATTAGCAGTACCCTGTAAAAAGACACTTAATACCAAAATAGATAAAATCAACCCTATTAATCTGGCTAGAACCTTAGTCATACTAAATCTAGACTGTTTTAATAAAACACTTTCTTTCATCCCATTCCCCTCACTGTTTTAAATGACATTTTTTATCATTTTTTATGGTTGTTTAATTCCCATAGCTATGGACATCCAACTCTTTTTCGATCTATTCTTATAAGCATGATAATAATCAAGCCTGCCAGAATAATAGATTAGTTTTAGCTTGCACGTCAAACAAACAATTCATCTCTATTCTGATAACCCAGCAAAAGCCTGAACTAACTGTCTACATAGATTTTGTATTTTCCTCGTGTTTTCTGGCCCCATTCTTATCATTTGTTTCTTTACATCGGTTAAAGATTCTAGTTTTTTATCTGTAAATCGATACCGTATTAAATGGGGCGTTAAAGCTATTCTATTGTCAATAATCGGTGCACTAATAACACTTGCTGCAGCCTTTAAAAAAACATCATCCAGTTTATATTCAGTAGGATATGAAAAACCTTGATAAACCTGCTCAAAGAGTGGCTTAAACATAAGATAAAAACCTATCGCCTTATCAACATCAATTGCAGCTATCGCATTGGCAAAATTGTTATATCGAATATAACTACTTTTAGCAAGATACAGCCCTTGACCATCTTCTTTAACCACTATTTTCGCGGGTGGTTCTATAAACCCTCGGTGTTTGAAGACAATTTGATGTTGGGATAAATCATTAATAATTACGATATATTTTTTAATCGTATCTTTCACTTGAAACCAATTTAATAGCCCTTCGGAAATCGAAGATAGTTCTTGTCTAAAAAACGCATCACTTTCTTCTAATTTGGGTAAAATTATTTGTTTATTGGTCCTCCCTTGATTAGCCTCAACCTCTAATTTATTGTCCCGTTGTGCTAAATCATCAATATTTTTTAGCATGGCCTTAGTATTAGCAACGATTAAAAGCTTTTCTTTAGGTAGCTCAATCATTTGAATATCAACTTCACTCTGTTGCTGGTTGCTCAGAAACAACCAAAAAACGACTATTATTAATATAATCACCATGACTAAAGATACCAGTGGATAGCTTTTTTTAGTCTCTTGCTCATAACGGCTCATTATTCCCCCTGCTTTTTTCTTTAAAAGAATTTACAAATTTAACACT
>CAZMQH010000265.1:0-2994 GCA_964568245.1 uncultured Methylomarinum sp. | reverse complement strand
ATGTGAAAATTTCGGGTTCAAACCCTAAGTAATGACCTAGTCCTAAGCGAACTTGAGGGTATTGAGTCTGTAGGTATTTATGCTGCTCAGCAATACGAGTAATTAATGTGCCAGTAAACAAGTAATACGGCAAGATGGCGATTTGAGTCATACCCAGTTTTACTTGTCTTTGTACCACAGTTTCTAAGCGAGGATAGGTAATGCCTGTAAAAGCAATATCGACTAATTCATGATCTCTTTCTTCAAATATCCAGCGGGCTAATTTGGCCACTTCGCCATTAGCAATTTTGTCAGAAGAACCTCTACCTAAAATAATAACACCTGTGGTTTTAGGATCAGGCATTGCCATAGAATCCATGACTTGTAATAGTTGACGTTTAACCGCAGTTAAAAGTGTCATGCTTACGCCTAAATGTTTACCGTAGATAAACTCAACATTAGGATGGCGTTGTCTGGCTTTTTCTAAATGCTCAGGGATTTCCATTTTTACATGGCCTGCTGCATTTAATATCAGCGGAATAACTAACACTTTTTCTGCATTTTTGGCGGCATTATCAAAGCCTTCATCCAGTAAAATATCAGCAAATTCAATATAGCAAACTTCAATATTCCACTCTGGATGTTGTGCTCGCCACTGATTTGAAAATTGTTCTATTTCTATATTTCCGTTTATGTCACGAGAGCCGTGCCCAACTAATAAAATTGTTTCTTTCACTTTTGTTCCAGTATTTTTTGTGAAGCGGACTTTAGTCCGCAATGTTTGGAAGAATTTAGCGAGCTGAAGTCCGCTCTACACTAATTCTTATCCGCTTTACGAAAGCGATGGGTGAAACTTGCATCATAAAGTTTGGATTTTTTTAATTCAGGCCACTCTCTTGAGCCAATGGTGGGGCTGGCTATAATCATTGCCTGACTATTAATACCCGCTTGTTTACATTTATCTCGAATATCGGTCAATGTGCCTCGAATGATTTGTTCCTCACCAGGCCAGCTGGCCTTATAGACGACTAAGATAGGTGCATTGTCAGCCCATCCAGCAGCAAGTAAAGATGATTGAACCTTTTTAAGTAAAGTGATGGATAGATACAAACATAAAGTACAGTGGTGTGCGGCCAGTGCTTCTAATGATTCACCGTCAGGCATCGGTGTGCGGCCTTCAGTGCGAGAAAAAATAACGGTTTGAGTGACTTCAGGCAAGGTGAGTGTTTCAGCCGCTGCTGCCGCAGAAGCCATTGCTGAGGTCACCCCTGGTACCACCGCTACTTCAATTCCCGCTTTATCCAAAGGCTGAATCATTTCAATTAAAGCACCGTATAAACTTGGGTCTCCAGTTTGTAAACGTAGAACATTAGCATTGTCTTTAGCTTTACTAATTAACCAGTCACATATTTTCTCCAGCGTCATACCTTTAGAATCCTGAATTTCACAAGATTCTTTTGCCCAAGTCATGGCCGCCTCAGAGACTAATGAACCAGCATATAAAATAGCATCAGCTTCAGATATAAGACGCTGAGCTTTTAAGGTTAATAACTCAGGGTCACCTGGGCCAGCACCTACAAACCAAACTTTGGGCATTTAACTCTCCTAAAAACACACACGTTATAACATAAAATATTAATAGACTGTTTATTACTCTAATTCAAATTTACTAAAGAGGGGGCAGGGAATTATTTCTAGTTCACCTTTAAAGTAAAAGTAACAGGTCCATCATTAGTGAGTGATACTTGCATGTCTGCACCAAATTGACCAAACTGACTTGATGGATATGACTTAAGCGCCTGCTCATTAAAGTAGTTAAACAAATTGAGTCCATGTTCTGGGCTAGCCGCTGTCGAAAAACTAGGGCGATTGCCGCTTTGAGTATTAGCGGCTAAAGTGAATTGGGGGATAATTAATAGTCCTCCCTTAATATCACGCAAACTTAAATTCATTTTGTCGTTTTCATCGGCAAAAATTCGATAATTAAGAATACGCTCAAGCAATCGTTTAGCTTGTTTTTCAGTATCTTCTTTTTCTATAGCAACCAGAGCCATAATGCCTTGGTTAATTTCACCGAGGACGATGTGATTAACTTTGACATTGGCATGACTAACACGTTGAATAATGGTAAGCATGGTTAAAAAATATATTCTGAATAGGAGCTATAATTATAAATATTTCTTACTAAATGATGTTTTTTTATTAATTTTGATGCATTTATTATTGATACTACTATTTTTTTCGTTTCCTACGCAGGCAAAAATATTCCAATGGATTGATGCTGAGGGGAATAGTCATTATTCAGACAAGCCTACGCAAAAGGCAAAAATTTTTCATGTTAATGCTGGTCATAGTTATTATCAAGTCAAAAAGGTTTACGATGGCGATACTATTTTGCTATCAAATGGACAAAAAATACGGTTTTTAGGTATTAATACTCCAGAAATAGAGGGACGAAATAAAGATCTTCAGGCTGGAGGGAATGAGGCAAAGCAGTGGTTGTTGGCAAAGGTGGAGCATAAAAAGGTACGGTTAGAAAAAGATGTGGAAAAACGAGATAAGTATGGACGTATGCTTGCCCATGTTTTTACTAAAGATAATCAGCACCTTAACCTTGAATTAGTTAGGCAGGGCTTTGCAAGTGTTAATATTTATCCGCCTAATTTAAAATATACTGATGAGCTGGTAGCAGCACAGAAGCAAGCAGAGCAGGAAAAATTAGGTGTTTGGCAGCACACCGATTATAAGGTTAAGCAAGTTAAGGACTTAGTGGGTGGTAAGTTTAAGGGTTGGCAACGGGTTGTGGGGGAAATTAAAAAAATTCATCATACTCGGAAAAATAGCTATCTTAAATTTTCAGATACTTTTTCTTTAAAGGTTTCAAAAAAATCACTGAATTATTTTCCTGTATTAGATAGCTATATTGGACAGGCTGTTGAAGTGAATGGTTGGATTAATAAGCGCAAAGAAAAATACACCATGTTTATTCGACATTCTAGTGCGATAAAAATAGTG
>CAZMQH010000264.1:0-3041 GCA_964568245.1 uncultured Methylomarinum sp. | reverse complement strand
TCCAAGCAGATAGCCTTGGACAAAGTCTATTCCCATTTCTTTTAAAATGACTATTGTTTCTGGTGTTTCTACAAACTCAGCTATGGTTTTTTTTCCGAGTTTAGAGGCTATGTCGGCCATAGATTTGACTAAAACTTTGTCGGTTTCATCGTTAAGTAAATTTCTAATAAATTGTCCATCAATTTTTACATAATCCACAGGAAAGGTTTTTAAGTAATTAAAAGAACAAAAACCGGCACCAAAATCATCTAAAGCAAACTTACAGCCTAAGGCACGAATTTTTAAAATCATATCTCGGGTTTGTTCAAAGTTTTCTACAGCTGCTGTTTCTGTGATTTCAAAGGTGATACGTTTTGCATCGACCCAGGTAAGTTCCAATTTTTCCTTTATCGCGGGTAGTAAAGAAGTATCTTGGAATGCGAAGCCTGAAAGGTTGATAGCAATACTTAAGTGCCTCTTTTCTGAGGGGAGCTTGGCCAAAAAATCAATCGCTTCTGATATAACCCATAAATCAATACTATGGATTAACCCCATACGTTCAGCAGCGGGAATGAATTCATCAGGGTATATAGTTTCAACCTCCTCTCCATGCATTCGAATAAGCGCTTCATAATGAGAAATATTACCGTTATTTAGATCAACAACAGGTTGGTAAACTAAAAAGAACTTAGTCTCTACTAATGCCTTTCTAATTAAAGGAGCTAGGTATATATCTCGGTGTCTTTCTTGCACGAAACTGTCATTTTCATTGTATTCCCATATAAGGTTTCGGCCATTTTCTTTAGCCATATTGCAGGCCTGCCTAGCTTGAGAAATTATTTCACTTGGATGGAAAATGAAGTTTTTACTATTGAAGACTGCAACCCCAATGGACACAGAAATGCTATAGCTAACATCACGGGCAAAAAAGCGGAAATCATAAACTGTTTTTCTAATTTTATCTGCAAATTTCTTAATATCTTGCTCAGATTTATTTTCTGAAAAGATACAAAATTCATCTGAGCCAATACGAGCAAATAAATCATCCCTGTCAAGCATTTTTCTGATAAGTGAAACAATATCGATCAATAGGTTGTCGCCTGTTTCGAACCCTTCAAGTTCATTAATTAAGCTGAATCGGTCAACGTCAATAAATAGTAGGGCTGCATGATGGTTGAGTAAATTACTACGGTTTAAAATTAAACGTAACTGATTTTCAAAATTTTGGCGGTTTAATAAGCTAGTAAGTTCATCATGAACAACTAAGTATTTTAATTTTGCATCAACTACTTTTCTTTCTGCTAATTCATTGATTAAGCGTTCTTCTTGCTGATGCCTTAAGAATCTTTCATGTTTCAATATCAATTGAAACTCAATAATAATCAAAAGTTCTGAATAGTTAATGGGAAATGTAATGTGACGGTTTAAGCCGTTATTGATGATTATATTATTATGAGCTATCTGCTCAGTTCCAATAATGACAAAAGGGATAGCATGAGTATCTTTATTACTTGATAAAGTCTCACTCATTTCATGAATTTGGCATTGAGGAAAGTCTTTATTTATGATGATCAGCCCAATTTTTTCGGGTTCATTATAATAAGGCCTTAATATTTCATAGATTTTACTGGCATCTTTAGCAGATTTAATGTTGGTAAATCCGTATTTTTTAATATAAAAACTTACTTCTGTAGCTAAGTCATTATCATTTCCTGCAATGATAATGACTTTGTTTTTTAAAAATTCATCCATAACTTTATAGCCAACCAAGCTTTAAGGTATTGTTTGTTTTCGTAAGGAAACAAAATATTATGATAAGAGTTCAATACTTATTGAGAAGTTCCTTAATATCCAGCAAATAAAAAGTATTGTTACCTTGAATAACTGTATTAAAGCTACTAAGGTTAAATGACCTCTCCAACATTCTTTAAATGTCCTCTACTCGATGTTCCAGTCTTTTATTGTTGCTTTTCAGAAAGTATGGGAAACAAGGATATAGAGACGGAATGGCTTTCTACAGGTATTTATATTGATGATGGTCTAATTAACGCTACCTCTCTAATTCTTAGTGTTTCCTAAATTCAAGTTAAAAAAACTGGAACATCGAACTCTAACTATAGCCGTATTTAAAAATTTTTCCATTTATGCCTAATACTTCTCAACATGATCTAGAAATATCAGACCTTTTTAAGGGGGATGTGCAGCTAGCCTCTCCGCCATCGGTCTATTTTCAATTACAGAAAGTTATTGAAAATCCAAATAAAACAGTGGCTGATGCCGCAGATGTCATAGAGAAAGATGCTGGGTTAGCGATTAGATTGTTAAAAATAGTTAATAGTGCTTTTTATGGCTTCCCTTCACAAATTGCCTCTGTTGATAGAGCCATCAATCTTATTGGGACCAAAGAATTACAAAACATTGTATTAGGAACTATTGTTATTGATCGATTTTCAAAAATGCCAAATGATCTGGTTTCTATGCATGATTTTTGGGCTAAGAACCTTCGTTGTGCTTTAATTGCTCAAGGAATAGATCAATATTTAGGCAAGCAATATACCGATTCTATATTTGTTTGTGGAATATTGCATAATATAGGGCAATTAGTTTTCTTTAGACGAATTCCTGAATTAGCTAACGAAGTCGCTTTATTACTTCAGGCTGGTAATGATCAAACAGGAGCAGAGGAAGTTTTAATTGAGCAATCTATTCTTGGCTTTGATCATTTTGAGGCGGGAGCAGCACTGACAAAATTATGGAAACTCCCTGAGGTTATTATAGCAAGTATTCGATTACATACAAATCCTGAGAGTACTGAAGAGTATTCTAAAATAGCCACTATACTTAGATTGGCAGATGGTTATAGTCGACTTGATGATATGCCTAGCGAAAATAGTTTAAATATCCCCGTAGCGGATATGAGTGAAATTATTGATAATGCTTATGAACAGTTTGAACAAGTATTTAAGCTTTTTTATCCAAGTTAAGAATTAGATGTTATCGCTATATTTCTAAATGGTTATCAATAAAGCATAGGTTAAACTTCAGAATAAATTGTTCCTAGT
>CAZMQH010000263.1:0-3070 GCA_964568245.1 uncultured Methylomarinum sp. | reverse complement strand
CTAGCACTTCACAAAAACAACAATTAAAAACTGGAACATTGAGTCATACTGAACAGGATAAAATAATAGATTTTGATATTTTTCAACAGTAGGTTTAACGGCATTTTGAGGTCCAGCAACCAAAAATAGCACTTATATGTTCTTCTACAATGGGTCGCTCAGCCTCTTTAGAAAAAACATGAACATCAGATTGCCCATCAATAATAATGGGTACTACCTTATGGCCAAAAACACCACCTTGCAGATTAACTTGTTCAATAGCTAAAGTCAGTACATCAACCAAAGACGTCTCACTAAAAGCCATAGTGCCAGTAAGTGAATGAATAATACCAACCCGCACCCCGGGTTTATCAATGTTGCAGCTCTGGATATTGATAGTTAAAAAAAACACGATAAAAATCAAAAAACTTGCGGGTACCGTTTACTCATTCCTTATCTAAAATAAAAAAAACATATTAGATGATTTTTTGATTTTTTACATAAAATCCACTGTTTAACTTGCTATCAAAGAAAACCCAATATTAATTATCAGTCTTGACACATATTGCTTTAATTTTTATCCTTAAAAATTATTGCCTTTAACATAATATATTGTTACCCTAATCGGTTACCTTAATTTAGGCATTAAAAACAACAACATCTCCCTTTACTTCTTAGGACATACATGCTGTTACTATCAAAAAAACAAGACTGGCTAGGTAATATCCGTGGCGACGTACTCGCAGGAACGGTTGTAGCGCTTGCCCTTATTCCAGAAGCGATTGCTTTTTCAATTATTGCCGGTGTAGATCCTAAAGTAGGTTTATACGCATCATTCTGTATCGCCTTTATCACAGCCATTATTGGTGGCCGGCCAGGCATGATTTCTGCTGCAACGGGCGCAATGGCCTTATTAATGGTTACGCTAGTTAAAGACCATGGCTTGCAATACTTATTAGCAGCCACTTTACTGACTGGCTTACTGCAAATTATTGCTGGCTATTTAAAACTAGGCAGCTTGATGAGCTTTATTTCTCGCTCAGTTGTGACCGGATTTGTAAATGCGTTAGCCATTTTAATTTTTATGGCTCAACTCCCTGAATTAACTAATGTTACTTGGGAGGTTTATGCAATGACGGCTGCTGGCCTTGGTTTTATTTATTTATTTCCTTATGTTCCTGTTATCGGAAAAATATTACCGTCTCCTCTAGTCTGCATTGTTGTGCTAACGGCTGTGGCAATGTATTTAAACCTAGATATTCGCACCGTAGGAGATATGGGCGAACTACCTGACACTCTACCTATCTTTCTTTGGCCTGAAGTCCCTCTAACATGGGAAACATTGCAAATCATCCTGCCTTATTCCATTCCTCTGGCTATTGTTGGCCTATTAGAATCATTAATGACAGCGACTATTGTCGATGATTTAACCGATACTAGCAGTGAGAAAAACCGCGAATGTAAAGCTCAAGGGATCGCCAATATTGGCGCAGGATTAATGGGCGGCATGGCAGGATGTGCAATGATCGGCCAATCTATTATTAATGTTAAATCGGGGGGCCGTGGTCGCTTATCGACTATGGTTGCGGGGGTGTTTCTCCTAATCATGGTAGTGTTTATGGATGAATGGATTAAACAAATCCCTATGGCTGCTTTGGTTGCTGTGATGATCATGGTTTCAATCGGTACATTTAGCTGGGAATCCATTATTCATTTAAAACAACACCCGTTATCAGCTAACATTATCATGTTATCCACAGTCATTACTGTTGTCTGGACTCACAACTTGGCTCTAGGTGTATTTGTTGGCGTACTGTTAGCTGCATTATTCTTTGCTAATAAAATCAGCCATTTTATGTATGTTGGCTCAGTAATGGACGATGTAACAGGTACTCGTATTTATCACGTTCACGGCCAAGTATTCTTTAACTCGGCGGACCGCTTTGTATCCAACTTTGATTTTAAAGAAGCCGTAGATAACATAACCATTGACTTAACTCATGCACATTTTTGGGACATTTCAGCCGTTTCTGCTTTAGATAAAGTAGTGATAAAATTCCGTAGAGAAGGTGCTGAAGTAGAGTTAATCGGTCATAATGAAGCTAGTTCAACAATTATTGACCGTTTCGGCATACATGATGACCCTAAAGAAATTGAAAAAATAATGGGAGGTCACTAAAATGACTAATCAACAAACACAGGTACTCGCCTGTATTGATGGCGCAGCGCTAACAGAGGCAGTTTGTGATTACGCTGCCTGGATTTCTAAAAAAACAGACGCTCCATTAAAACTGTTACACACCATAAATCATCACCATGAAACATCGATAAAAGCTGATTTTTCAGGCAATATCGGTTTAGGGACTCAAGAGCATTTACTGGAAAAGATTACCAATCTTGAACAACAGCAAAGTAAATTAAAGCTACAACAAGGCAAACTGATTTTGCAGGCTGCTACAGAATATATTGAGAAGAAAGACCTTTATCCTAGCAATACTCAGCGTCATGGTGGCTTAATTGAAGCAGTCATTGATTTAGAAGCAAATATTCGAGTATTGGTTCTGGGCTTACGCGGGCAAGTGCATGAACATCAAAAAAACAAAATAGGCGCAAAACTAGAAGCGGTTATTCGCTCATTACATCGCCCTATTTTGATCGTTAATGATACTTTCAAAACACCAAAACGCATTATGCTTGCTTATGATGGCAGTGAAGCTGCAGATAAAGCGGTTGATATGGTGGCTTCCAGTCCTTTATATAATGGACTCATTTGCCACTTAGTTTGCGTAAACAATAATGAAGAAACTGCAAGTAAATTACTTGAGCAAGCAACTCAGAAATTACAATCAGCAGAAAATATTGACGTTATTGCAGCAAAATTAAAAGGCAAAGTTGATCACGAATTATGTGCTTATCAACAACAACACAATATTGATTTAACGGTAATGGGCGCTTTTAGCCACACCCGATTACACGATATGTTGCTAGGTAGCTTTACCCATAAGATGCTAATCAACACTAAAAAACCTTTACTTTTATTGCGATAAAAAACCAGCACCATCAGGTCTAAGAAACTGTTATCTCGAACAGA
>CAZMQH010000262.1:0-3121 GCA_964568245.1 uncultured Methylomarinum sp. | reverse complement strand
CATAAAAGATGTCATGAGTGATTACTGGAGTCCGGATGAGAAATTCGTTCCAAAATAAATGGATACTCAATCAAAAGCTGAAACCTATACAGTGGAAGGTTATAATAGAAAGAATAGCCATAATGGCAAACCCTTCTCCTTTAGCTGCACCATTTTCTCTGAGCACGTTAACAAGATCAAGTACCTTAAGTCGAGGAAGATAAATTTTCTCAAAAGCTTCCATCCACTTTTCTTCAGTTTGAATAACTAATTCTTTCTTGAATTCAACCCAATCACTCATTGTTCGACTATCAGCTATACAATGATTATTTGTATTTATCTTTTAAATTAACCTGTTATTCATAAGTAAGGAAAGGTGGTCCGATTAGGCTACCGCTAATCGAATCAACGGTACTTTATATTTGAGCTTGTTTCGTTTTCAATGGTTTTAACATTGAAGTACGTCCCACCATAATATCCATTGCTTTCAACAAACGTTTAAACACTGAATCCTGACGGTAAGGAATACCATGTTTTTTACACACAGCCACTACTTTTGGTTGGGCATATTGATATTGGCTTAAAGGAATATCAGGCCATAGATGATGCTCAATTTGATAATTTAACCAGCCATAAAAGAAGTCATTGGTATCTGAGCCGGTTGGATAATTTACTGAGCCTAGAATTTGACGTAAATAAAACTCACCTCGACCTTTGCCTTTTTCTTCAAACATCATCACATCATCACCTGCATGATTCGGTACGATGACTAAAAAGGTATGCATATTGGTAAATGCTTCGGCTATGATCGAATTTATCAGTACGTTAGTTGCAGCCACAACACCCAAAGGAAAAAATAGAAAAGGCACTAATACAAAACGAAAACCTATGTATGGAAGAATACTTTCAAACCATAACGCTCTACCTTCCTTAGTAAAAAGACTCCAAGCACCGGTTCGGGTAAATTCAGGATCTGCTTCTCTATTTTGTCTCGCCTGCCTTATTCTTAATTCTTTATGCGATCGTGGGGTGTAATACATAATTTTCCACATGGTTGTAAAACCAGTAACAATGGCAAAGCGTACCCACATAGGTGCTTTTGATTGTCTTAGCCATTCCATATTATGTTGTAGGTGGTCTGGATCTAATTTTTCGCCTAGATTGTAATGGTGCAATATATCATGCTCTTGATGCCATGCATCGGGGGTAATCCAATCTGGCCAGTCTATAAACCTTCTCCAGCCTCTAGCAAATTTTTTACTAGTATAAGCATCGGGAACCCCTTCAAGTTTATCGTAACCTTTATGCACAATCGGGTGTGTCATTTGGGTCCAGCGAGTAAAACTGCCCTGACTAATTAATAAAGCTGAAATTGGATTCGGTATAATCCATGCTGTGCCATAGCCCAGTAATGAACAAACACGCCCCCACCTTTCCATTTTCTTTAGATGTTTAAAATCATCTTCGCCCATCCGTGATAAAAGCTCTTGATGAATTTCATTAAGATCCTTTGCTAAAGCCCCCCTATCTACATTTTGATAACTGTCTAAACTCAAACCATTTCCTCCAAGGAAATTTTATAAATATTGCAAAATAACTAATAATCAGGACACAGCTTTAGCCTACTCCCCAAATTACATTAAACCCTTTATTTTATACTGCCCACGGGTTTTTAAATTAATGGTGACTACACTATTGGTTTTATTTTCCCAATACCAGCCATGTAATCCCGTAAAGGGAGCGACTAATGTTCCACTGGATTCACTCTGAATACTTTCTTTAAAACTCTTGAAATATCCTGTGGTATTGCCTTGTGGCTCTCCATGAAAATCAAAGTATAAAGCACTGCCATCTGTTTTCCATACAAACTCAATTTTTTCACCTTTGTTGATATGAAATTTATATTCCAGACCTTTTTTAGCTGGAACTATAATCATCACAGAATCTTGCCATGGATTAACGCCTGGTTTTTCATCAATTGGTTGAGCTATATCAGGACAGGAAATAACAGCAGGTTGTATATCCACGGTATCCTCATCTGTTTGAGCAAGTATTGTTAAGCCCAGTTTTTTTCCTAACCCTGTTGGATCAATATTATACTCGGCAGGTAATACCGCAATTAATAAAATAATGACGGCCAATACTGTCGAGACAATACATGAAAAAACAAGGGATTTAATGGATGCTGTAGGTAATGTATTCATATTAAATTGCAGTAAAGTAGCCTGTTAATTGATAGCCTAATAAAACTAAGCCGCCTGTCATTAATAAGGTATTTGTCGTTTTTGCAAAGCTAAAGTAACTTTTATGCCTACGCCAAAAACCAAGCAAAGTAAGAATGAACAGTAGAGCGATACATTGACCTATTTCAACACCAACATTGAAGGCTATCATATTTGTTATTAAACTATCTTGCGGTAGATCAAAACCTTGTAACTTTGTTGCTAAACCAAAACCATGAAATAAACCAAAAATGAACACGGCTATTTTAGTATTCGGTTCTTTTCTCAATAAAATTTTAAAGCCACCTAAATTATCAAAACCTTTATAAATAATCGAAAATGCAATCACCGCGTCAATCAAATAAGCATTAATATTGATATGTGCAAACACACCAAATAATAAAGTAACACTATGCCCTAAAGTAAACAGGCTGACATAAATTAAAATATCACGAGTACGAAATAGAAAGAAAATAACCCCTACTAGAAACAACAAATGATCATATCCTGTGACCATATGCTTAGCCCCGATATATATAAAAGGTATGATGGCAGCACCTTCAATCGTGGTTAAAAAATGTGCGGTATTACTATCAACCCCATGAGCAAAACTACTGCAGCTAAAAAGCAGTAATAATGTAGTAAAAAAAGTACTCTGTTTAAATGTCATTGCTTTAACTCTAATCTGAACAAATAATGTAGAGAGGCCTTAAATCCACTCTAGACCTAAGCTATTATATACCCACAACTGTATTGATTAAATTTCCTGTTATGATTGAACTGGCCACCCATAGACTCACTAAAAAATAGAATATTCTTGGTATCCATTCGGCTAATAAATCATCTTTTAAATCAATATTTTCTTGTTCAATTTTGACATGGTGTAATATTGTTTTAGCTAGTTTCCCACTTTTTTCACC
>CAZMQH010000261.1:0-3150 GCA_964568245.1 uncultured Methylomarinum sp. | reverse complement strand
TTAGTGTGCTAAAACTACCAACATCTCCCACGAAAAACGACGTAATAGGATGACTATTACCCTCACTTCGTAAAAAATAGTGATAGCTTTTCAGTGCTAAATTTTAACCAACTTAATCAGAGGTAATTTAAGTGATTATTGATTAAAGTTCAAGAAATTAATTTCAACCCTGGCGGTAAAGCTTCTCCAAAAATTTGTTTAGCTTCAGTCTCATTTAACTCTTTAAAGGACTCGACCATTTCTATCCATGATTCAGGTGACTTACTTAATTTTAATTTTTCAATGACTGCCAATCTAACGGGCTCATCAAGATCTCTTGCTCTATCACCACTCATTCGTGCAATTAATGTGGCAGCAAACCCTGCTTGAGGGACCTTTTTCCAGTCTGTTTTTAATAGCGGTTGTAACCATAGACTCACCGTTTCTGCGGGAATAACATTATGACTACTGCCATGAAAAGGCACTCTTGACGCAATTCGACCTACCGCCCACCAAGTTTGATTCGGTTCACTTGATTTTTGTAATCTTTTTAGCAACCACTCGCAAATATTAATTTTTTTATCAACAGGTAATCGTTCTAATACTCCTGATAACCGCACCATATCATCATAGCCACGCATTTTTACTTGCTTGGCAACACCGGCTTGTCTTGCTGCCGCAGGATTTAAAAATTTAGAAATATCTTTGAATATTTGCTCTTGCGCTTGCTCATTTAATCCCCCCGCAATACGACGCCATAATGTCCACCACTCTGTCCAGTTCTGTCTTTCATTAACAAACTGTATGCCCTGGCTATAGGTTTTCCATAATTGTTCAACGCGCCAATCATCTAGGGGATACCCAAAACCTGGACGAAGACAGAACCCAACCAAGCTTAACCATACACGCTCATGGTTGTCTGATCTGCGACGTGACTTTATGCTTTCTAATAGCGTTGCAAACAAAGCTCTTAATAAAGGCGTTTCCCAATCTGCTCTTGAGATTCCTAAAGCTTTTTCTAAATCTGCTCGTAAACTTTTTACTGCTTTAGGATCAATTTTTTTAGATTTTGATCCAAAAACGGCCTGTATTTTTTCGACTGTCTGATTAAAATTAGCAGGTAACTCTGTAGCTCCTTGCAAACTGCCCCCTGCTTTTCTTCTGATTTGAAATTCAACATCAAATCTTTGGCTGGCATCTTGAATAGAGACACACTGTATTTTTAAGGTACCCACTTCAGTTTGAGTCACTGCAAGCTGTACTTTAACTTCGCCCTTATCTTCACCTTCACCGTCAAATGCAACGGCTAAAGGAGGTAATGAATTAAAGCGATCATCCGTTATTTCGACTAATTGTCCTGGCTTATATTTTGTATCGCCGGTTGTTGAAGCCAAATGAAAACGTACAGGTTGGCCTATTGTTAAAGCAAACTGCTGTTCCTTTAACAATATTTCCTGACCTTCTTCACTGCCTCTGGGTAGTAAACAAATGCCTTTTTGTTGCTCTGTTTTATTATCGGTATCGACTAATAAAAAATAACTTCGGGCTGATCCACCCCCTATTTTTATTTTTTTATCGCGTCGAGCAATAGCATAACTAACAGCACCAAAAGCAACCGATAATTCTGGATGTTGATTTTCCAGCAATATAGGCTGCTGATCACTCCATGAATTAATTAACTCTATGGTTCTCTGAGTAATCGGTTGGCTACGAAATACCCCACCATTTAATAAAATAGCATCAGGCACTTTTCCTTTGTACCCTAATGCATCAGCTGCTGCATCACTATGTATGTTTAAAAAAGCGGCAATATGTTTACTAATCGCAGGGTCAGCTGCATACGGCAGCCCAAATTCAACTACACCACTGCGTTTTCTATCAGGTAATTCATCTAAACCAGACAATGGAAAAAAGCCATCTAAGGCTATTTCTCTCACTTCTTGTTGGGTTAACTGAGCCGTTCTTGATCCGCCAATAAGTCTAGACCCTCCCCCTAATAAAGTAACGTTGATTTGTTCTGGTGCATCAGTAGCCAATAGTCGTTCTTTTGCAACTCGACATTGCTCTAATAATTGAGATAAATCAGCAGGCGATAGTTTCTTTTCCCCGTTGGTGATTCTATTTTCAGCTAAATGAGCCAGGGCTAAATCAATATTGTCCCCCCCTAACATTAAGTGGTCACCCACGCCAATACGGGTTAATTTAGGTTCGTCTGAGCTGTGTTCAACTTTAATTAGGGTTAAATCTGTTGTTCCCCCCCCCACATCACAGACTAATAATAAATGAACATTTTCTAATGCTTGTTTAATATTTCCCGTATGCCGACGCAACCAATCGTAGCAAACAGCTTGCGGTTCTTCCAATAGACGTATATCAGGCAAGCCAGCAATTTTTGCTGCTTCTAAAGTTAATGAGCGAGCTGCTTCATCAAATGATGCGGGAACTGTAATGACAATTATTTGTTTTTCTAGTGGGGCATCGGGAAATTGATGAGCCCATACAGTACGCACATGGGCTAAATAACTTGCACTTGCATCTAAAGGGGATACTTTTTGGATTTCATCAGCGCTTCCCCAAGGTAAAATTTCAGCCGTATGATCAACTGAGGGGTGGGATAACCAGCTTTTAGCGCTGGTGACAAAACGGCCTTTAGTTTTTGCACCTAATAAACGGGCAGCTTCGCCAATAACAGCAATTTCCCTGGCTGGAGAAAAACCAATATCAGCATCCGATAATTCACCTTCTGCTGGGTGGTATCTTACTGAGGGTAATAAGGAACGAGGAGCCACTTCGCCAGGTGCAATAAGTTGCTCAATCTGAAAAATTTTGATGGATTGATTGGTATTTGATTTATCTGCTTCAGTATAGGCAACAACCGTATGTGTGGTACCTAAATCAATACCCACTAAATATTTATTATTCAAAATTTTTCTTCAATCCTCATTATAGCCAGACTAAACAGTCAACACTGGGGCGCAGTCCTTTAGGCTGCTGTTAAAATACAGGCTGAAGAGGCTGTAAAAATATGGGCTTTAGCTCCCCCTCTTTGGAAAAGAGGGGCTGGGGGAGATTTTATTATAAAAACAAGCCCTTAATATCAACAGGTTTTTTTTATAATCCCCCCTTGTACCTAGGAGGCTGTCCAAGAATAGAAAACCTGCTACGGAAAAA
>CAZMQH010000260.1:0-3157 GCA_964568245.1 uncultured Methylomarinum sp. | reverse complement strand
TTACTAGAATGACAGAACTTATGGAGCGGTTAATACTCTTTGATTTAACACTACAAGAAACAGGAATAGTTTGTCTTATATTTATCTGGACAGGTTTTGTTAGGACTGGCTTAGGGTTTGGTGGTGCTGCACTTGGGCTACCCTTGATGTTATTTATCAGACCAGACTTGTTACTCTGGTTACCTGTCATAGGCACGCATTTATTGTTTTTTTCAGGGCTTACTTTAAGTCGGCGGTTACATCATGTTGATTGGGTATATTTGCGGCATGCTTTATGGTTTATTATTCCACCCACATTAGTTGGGGTGTTTGGACTGGTCAACTTTCCCACCTTGTGGCTGAACTTGTTCATTTATGCCATTACTCTGTTCTATGGCATTATCTGGGTATTAAACCGAGCCATTCAAAGTCAGCAGCCGTGGCTGGATAAGTTGTTATTGATTGTTGGTGGATATATCGCTGGTTTGTCATTAACAGGCGCTCCGTTAATGGTGGCTGTGTTTATGCGCAATGTTAATCGCGAACGATTGCGTAATACCTTGTTTGTGTTGTGGTTCACAATAGTCAGTATCAAAATGACAACATTTATTGCTTTGTCTGTTAATTTACATTTTGTGGAAGCATTAAGCTTAATTCCTGTCGCGGCGATTGGGCATTTTGTGGGTTTAAAAGCACACAATAAAATCATTCAAAATGATCAGGTTTTTAAACAATGGGTGGGAGCAGGGCTTGTCATTGTCAGCATTATCGGTCTATTCAATTTATACCAAAGCACTTGTTTAACGACAGAAGCTAAAGCCCCAATTTGCAAGGTGAGTTCAATGCTAGAAGCGTTGGAAACCCTTTAATAGAGGTGCTTGAATACATGCTATAGAAAAAAATAAGGGGTTAATCATCAATTGAATAAGCCAGTATTTTACTCAAGTGGGTATAAGGTAGTTGAGTTTCTTGATGCCAGTCATTAAATGTTGATTGGATCAGTTGCATATCTTTCATCGACGTTGCTGAGCCATAAAACCCAATATCAGCCTGACGTAGAGCTTGACGTACATCATGGCTTAATATAAAACTATCCATACCGATTAATCGTAATACGCGTTGCCCAGTATTTCCGCCTAAACGAGCGCCTCTTTTTTTAAGCAGTTTAAATAATTCAATAGCATGAGAGCTTGGCCATTGGCTAATAAATTTAGCAAAATGACCATGTTCAATAGCTATTTCATTAATCCATTGTGCATTTTTAGGCACGGTCACAATTTTTTGCATACTACGGATAATCCGCTTGTCTTTGGCTAAAGTCTCTAAATCTTCAGCAGATAAAAATGCCAGTATTTTGGGGTTGAATTGTTTAAATACTGTTTCAAATTCAGGCCATTTATCATCAACGACTTTCCAGCGGATACCGGCTTGAAAAATACACTGAGTCATCATAGATAAAATACGATCATCAGGCTGAGAACTTATTTGTTCAGTCGTTTTGATGGAAGGTAACAATAATAGGAGTTGTGCTTCGCCGCCTTTTCGATTAGCTGCCCGTTGAAAAAAATGATCAAAACCTTTCATTATAGTTTTCCTTATCTATCCATAATATAAAGTAACAATAGGATGTTAAACTAACCATCTTACCAAGAAGTACAAAAACAAGTTTTTGTACTTTTAACAGAGATGACTTTAAATCTAGCCTTGATGCAGCAAATCGGAAACAAGGGGTTCTACTCCGTTTCATCAACGTGACCAAAGCCTCTTTCAAAATTATATAAGCATATTTAATGAAAATAGCACTACTCGCAGGTACCCAATCAGGCTGTGGAAAAACCACCGTTATGTTGGCCTTACTACAATACCTAAAGGCACAAAAACACAGGATTACTTGTTTTAAAGCTGGGCCAGATTTTCTAGATCCGCTTTGGCATCAACTGATTACTGAACGGACATCTTATAATTTAGATACCCGAATGGTTGGGCTAGAACAGTCACAACAACAAATAAACAAACAACATCAAGAGGTGGAGCTGGCTTTAATTGAAGGGGTAATGGGCTTGTTTGATGGGCGTACTGGCGTGGGTTTAGATGGCTCAAGTGCTGACTTGGCTAAAGGCTTGCAATGCCCAGTGATATTAGTGGTTAATGCCAAAGGTATGAGTGGATCAATTGTCCCTCTAGTCAGTGGATTTTGTGATTATGCTAAAAAAATGGATGTGACTATTTCAGGTGTTATTGCCAATCGAGTTGGTAGTGCACATCATGCCAGTTTATTAAAAAACTTTTTACTCGATTATAATATGCCGCCCTTACTGGCCTGGATGGAAAAACAGGCACCAGCATTGGCAGAAAGGCATTTAGGTCTAGTGATGCCTGATCATGTTGAAATTCCCAATTTTTCAGGTTATTTTCATGTTGATACCGAAGCATTATTAGGCGCTTTTTCAGAGTGGAATGAAGTTGAAGAAACGGTTGATAGCACAAAACGATTAATAGGCAAAACAATAGCTATTGCTAAAGATGCAGCCTGTTGTTTTATTTATCCAGCCAATATTGACTGGTTAATTGAACAAGGTGCACAGGTACATTATTTTTCTATAATGGCTGGGGATGAAATTCCGAAAAATGCAGATGCTGTCTGGCTGCCAGGAGGCTACCCTGAGTTATACGCCGAACAACTGGCAGTATCAAAAAGTTGGGACTCACTTAATCAATTTATTCAGGCTGGTTATCCTGTTTTGGCTGAATGTGGGGGTAGTATGCTATTGGGCGAGCAGTTGATTGATGTTAATAATGTTGCTTGGCCAATGGCTGGAATATTGCTTTATCAATCTAAGATGCAGAAGAAGTTAGCCTCTTTAGGCTATAGAGAAGATGAGAGTGGCGTCAGAGGGCATGAGTTTCATTATTCAACTCGTGTCAGTGAACAAGAGTTTGAAAGTTGTTTTGAATGTTCACGAGGGGATAAAGGTATTCGATATAAAAACTTGCGAACTTCTTATATTCACTGGTATTTTGCCAGTGAGCCAGATGTCATTGCATCATGGTTTAGTTAAGGGATCTCTAATCAAGCATTTAGCAGTGAGCCGTAAACAAATTATCGACTCCCCGCTAAACAGTAGTTGGACGAAGCCGCTATCGCGGAGAATAAGAGCAGGCTCCGTCGCATTAATAA
>CAZMQH010000259.1:0-3172 GCA_964568245.1 uncultured Methylomarinum sp. | reverse complement strand
AACAAAAAAACTGACTCAAAAGGGCTTTCCCTCGCGACGGTTTCTATTCTCGGACTGCCTCCCTAAGGTACTTGAAGCGGTAAAATAGTCTTTTTATAACTGAATTTTTCCTTTGTTTGGTTCTTGCTAATAAAGCTAATGTTCAGTTATTTTTTACTCAATGTTCCAGTTTTTTGACTTGAATTCAGAAAATACTGAAAACTAGAGGGGGATGGCTAACAGCTGACTCCCACGCGCTACGTGGGAGTCAGCATTCCACAAAAGCAACAATTAAAAACTGGAACATTGAGTATTAGGCTATATTATTTAATTTAGCTTCAATCTTTTTCTTATAATTTAGATAGTGAATTGTTTGTAATTGATCTTCATTGTTTTCATTTAATACTGAACGAGATATATCTATATCGGAGATATAAATGGGATAAATTTCATTGCTACTTCTAAAGTTGTGAATATAATTAGCTGCTTTGTTGAAAACTTGGTCTCCAAAATTAACAGCATTAAATTCAATGTCGTTACAATAAATATAGTAAGAGCTTGAAGTGGATTCTTCTACAATGACGCTAATGTCCAGTTCAGATAAAGTAGGAGTCGTCCATGTTTCTATTTGAACAGTGAAATCAACAGGTGAATTTTTATTGATCTTATAGAGCTTTAATTGAGTGGGAGTTTGCTGAAAGAAATGATCTGAAACTGACTCAAGAAATAATAAATAATTATTTAGTACTTGAGTATAGCTGGCATTACTATATTTTTGTGTAAATAAAGCTCCAAATTCATCAAGAACAAAAATACTAATATTGTTATTTTCAGATAAGTAAAAAATTTGAATGGTATGAGCTTTATTAAAGCTGTATAAGCAAGGCACTAGTGGACTGTTAAATACAGTTTCATCAAAATATACTTCGCTAAACTCATCATGCGGTTTTGCTAATTCTTGCAATAATTGTTCTTCTGAATCTAGGGTCCAATAGTGTAGTTGCTTATTCCTTTTTTGAAAAATATAGCTAAGCTGTTCTCCCGCTAAAAAATAACGTGAATTACTTGTTTCCTTGGTGTTAGCAAAATACTGGATTAAATTTTCAAAAATCGAATTGCTGCGCAAGACTATGCTATTTGCCCGTGTAGGTGTGTAGCAAATTGTTTTATGATTATTAGGGAGTATGGGGTGCTGACTGGTATTGAAAACTTGATTTAAACAGTTAAAAAAACCATCAATACCTAAATATTGGTAGGTTGTCACTTCACCCCAGCTTGAAATTGATATAAGTGCGATGCTTTGCACAAAACAATGATGGTCTTTTCCATAACTTAGAGGGTCTGATCGCTCGCTTAAAATCATCATGCCATCATCTCGTTCTGCCAAGTGAGACAGGCCTAGGTTTACGATGCTTAGTGAAGCAATGATTTTGTTAGGTTTATTATAAATATCAAGTGAAGCTTGATTGGTTTTTAGGTTCTGAGATAAAAACAGGAATAGCTGCGTTAATATTTGATGTAATTCAGAGCGGCTAATGGAAAATGATTGGGAAATAAAATAGAGTTGTAATTGTTTGCTGTAGAGTCCGTTGGCAACCAACCAAACCAATAATTCAAGTAGGCTTGATTGTTGTTTTATAAGGAGGGCTGCTAATGGCTGTTTGGAGTTAAATTGACCTGAATATAAACACCAAACAGGAATGTTGTTCTTTGTAGATTCAATAATAGATAATTCAATCTCTTGTTTATGAACTGCAGATCTAGTGGTAATGATTTCAACTTTACCTGGTTTTCTGTCCAAAAAAACATGAAGTTTTCTGCTTAAAAGCTTTAAATCCTGATTTTCTCTATAATTATAATTAACGTATTGTCCCGCCAACTTTAAAACCATTCTTAAGCAATGCTTCAACTGTGTTCGAACAATAATATGTTCTTGAGTTGCTTTTTTAATATCCCAATATTTTTGCTTTTGAAATGAAAGAAGTAAATCTTCTGGCCAGTTCCATTCCATAGCAATATCTTGCATAAAATCTTCCCTAAAGATTCGTGAGTTATAATCGAGATCACGAGTTGATGCTCCCATTATTTTTAAATAAAAGCATTGTCTTGCAAGATTAAGGCGATGAGTTGACTGGTTTTGTTGTAAGTATTTTTCAACTTTTTTATAAATTAATAGATAAGGATCGAGCTTATCTATATCCATTTGCCCTTGATAAATGGCTTGTTTAAGATCAAAACAAAGCCATTGAGGTTTAGGGTATTCGCTGGCATAACTTTCCATTAAAAAAAGCTTTAATAGAGACTTATGAGGTGAGTTGAGTGATTTGTAGATATGCCAAAGAGTCGCGCTAATAAACTCTTCTGCTGGGATGGAGGAGAGTCCCCCAAAATCAATAACCTCATTCACTGAAATAAAGCGGTTTTCAATAAGGTGATTAAGATAGTTGGCGTAATTGTATTCTTGAGTGGGTGGAATAAGCCACCAAGCAGGTATACGACCAGCAATAAAAATAGCGGTGCGGTAAAACTCCTCTAACAGTAGATAGTGTTGTGTGTTTCCACTGCTTTCTGAAGAAATGGGGATATTTTCTCCCTTAGAAAATGATTCGCTATTGACTAAGAAAAAATGAACCTCAAGCCCAAGTGAATCAGCCCATTTTTCAATTTCTAATGCTTTGTTTTGTAATTCATCAAGTTGTTCTGAGGCAAGGTTGGGTTGATGACATAACCATATATCCATATCACTGGTTTTGGAAAAGGCAATGCTTCCAACGCTACCCATCAGAAAGATACCTTGAATAGGGTGGTTTAGTAAAGCTTTACGCTTATAGGTAAAGGCTTTAGAAAATTGCTTTGCAGCATGTAAAGCCTGTTTATTAGGGATGTATTCTGGAATGCCAACAGGTGTTTCTGATGATGTAAAACCAGGTAGTAACGGATGGTTTTTATGAAAAAGTAAGGGAAGAATATCTAAAAAAATTTGCTGGCGAGACTGAAAAAAATTTTGCACACGTTGTAAGCGTTGTTGGTTTACATGCTTAAAACGCTTAATGATGCTTTGAAGATCTTTTTTACTAATGTCTTCGCCTGGTGCACCAAGGTTTATAGGGGGATACGGAGTAGTTCCAGTCACTTTATTTTGCTCTAATCATTTATAAATAGAAAGACAGATGCAAAATATCAATAGATATTT
>CAZMQH010000258.1:0-3214 GCA_964568245.1 uncultured Methylomarinum sp. | reverse complement strand
TATTATTAATATCTATAGGTCAAACCAAGAAAACCACCCACATCTTCTGCCGCACTATTCAAGCCAACACGATAGCCAGCATCAAACATCAAATCTTTGTTAACGGTATAAGTTAAACCACCATTGGTTGAAGCTCGGTAATTTGTTGCATCACCTAACACACCAACATATTCAATAAAGATACCAAGTGAATCAGTGAAGTCATGTCCTGCGACTATTGTATGTAAAAATTCCACATCGTAACGATCTTTTTCCTGATTATAAATAAAATCAGCTTCTAATTGTGCACCTAACCCCAACTCTTCATGCACATCCCATAAAAAAGGTAAGATAACGCCACCTTCAATATGATCATTACTTAAACTATCTCCAGCAGGTATTTTAATAAAAGGCATAATACCTAAAGCGGTAGCGCCTCCGTCATTGCCCCAAAAATTAATCTTCATTCTGACTTGCACATCATCAAAGCCTTCTGTGGTATTTTCACTACCGGATCCACGAACCTCTTCCGAGGTGTAGGCAGAAAATATAAATTGCAAGTCGATATTTTCAGTTAAACCAGCTTTTAAATTAGTCTGCATAACAGCCCATGTTTCAGTGGTTTCATCTCCCCCCGTATCCCGTCCAAAGTCAACAAAACTTAATTCTACTTGATAATGCCCTGCATCCACGGTAATAGGGCTTTCTGTAGCATCCGGTCTATCTGCTGATAAATCACGCATTTGTGAAGCAGGAACAGGGTTAAACAAGTGATATTCCTCGGCCGCCATTACGGTGGTTTGACTTAACAATAGAGCCAAAAACAAATACATTTTCATTTTCATTTTCCTTGGTTTTAAATTTTAATGATTGGTAATATGACCAATCATGCCTGCTTCCGCATGGCCATTAATAGTACTTTTAAGGTCATTAAACTGACCTGTTTTAACAGCAATAAACCACTATTCAGCACTACCGCCTGCCTTATTAATTTGTACTTTTCTGGTATAAATTGCGCCTGATAATTTATCAGAAGAAAAATAGTGCTTTTGAGGGCTTGGGTTGCTAATAATCAAGTGGTATGGCTTGCCTGTCTCGAATCTTAAATGGTCAGGAAAGAACTTAAGTTCATCTTTTTTATTTCCCAATTCAATACTAATATCTATCGCTTGCTGTTTAGTTAAATCCCCTTCGGCATATATGCCACGCCACTTAAGGTTAAAAATTTAAGCAGAGCTTCACGCTCTTCATTTTGAATATTGCTATAGACTTGCTTTGCATTTTCTGTCTCACCGCCATGCCAAAGAATCGCTTCTTGAATATTCCGTGCAGGCCCATCACGTAAGAAATTAGTATGCCCATTCACTTGTTCAATTAGACCAATTCCCCATAGTGGCCTCAAAATCAGGACGACCAATCAATCCCTCTCCCATACTATGTAATAACAAATCTGTATAAGGGTGAATAATGATTGAGAAAATAGTTGAAATGGCAATTAATGGGAATGGAATTAGGGAGTCAGTACGGGTGCTAAAAATCAATAAAAACACGGTTATCAATACGCTAAAAAAAGGAAAGCAAGCTCACGTAAGTGAATCCTAAGTTTCAGTCTGAATCAGCCTTCAGTGATGTTGAATTAATCTGTGAAGAGGCTGAGATAGACGAGCAATGGTCGTTTGTAGAGAACAAGTCTAATCAACGCTAGATTTGGTATGTGGTTGAACACTTACCCAATGTTATTTTGGCTTATGTTTTTGGTAGATGAAAAGATATTGTTTTTAAGGAATTAAAAGCCTGATTAGCTCCTTTAAAAACCAAACATTTTTACACCGATGACTGGGGAGCTTATGAACGATATATTGAACCCAATAAGCACGAAGTGGGGAAAGGTAATACTCAAAAAATTTAACGTAATAATTTAAATTTAAGAACATGGATTAAGCGGCTGACATGAAAAACAATTTGTTTTTCAAAGTCAGAAAAATGTATGGTATTGTTATTAGTTTATTGATTAACAAAGTCGAATTCGGTGTGGATATTCATGCTTAACTACAAATTCGACCCACTACCAAAGTTATCTTTACAAAACACACACCGAGTCATCCTATACAGCCCAGAGAACTCACATCACCACTGAAAAAAAACGCATCCTTGCGCATCCAAATCCCTAGTTAAAGCAGACTAAACCGCTCAACTTGAATTCCAGAACTAAAAGCAAGCAAGTCACAAAGAAGGAAAAAAAGCACCCACTTAACCTAGCTCTTAAAATTTCAAGCCTTATCAATATCACCTTTAGCTTGAAAAAAGATATTGGCAATAACAATAAAGTTAATATATCTTAAAAAAAGCATCCCTGCTTAAACACTAACAAACAAGATCCGTCGTTTGCTTTAAGTACAAGTTAAAAATAAGCTCCTAAACTATAAAAAAGAATTAAAAATGGTAAAATGATTAATTCTTATTCTTAAACCTTGTACTTATTTACCAGCTAAATCTCAATAATAACCACTACAACGAGGAGCGTTAAAAAGGTACTACCAAGGAGATTAGCCTGTAAACTCTGACAACTTATTTACCCAGACAGGTAAACAGTTGATTAATTATTCATCTCTAGCTGTTGCAACACACCTTTAATTTTATTGAAAATCGCTAGCTCCAGCGCAATATCAACATCAAGTGTAAAAAGATACAACCACCTCACCATATCCATTGTGGACATACAAGCCACTATACAGCTCTACAACCTTGCTAATTACCTCATGGTTCATCATACTTTTTCTTTAATGTACAAATTTTTTATGGCTTAAAACTCTGCATTCCCCATCAACCTCTCAATACATAAAATACTTTGCTGTTGTGGGACATAGTACATAAAAAACCATCAAATGTAAATGTAAATCATTCTCATTTGCTAAATAAATGAATAATAAGGCCGCCGACAAAAATTATCTTAACATTCTGTTGATAATAGAACAAAGCCACTTGCTGGCTCTATCATAGTTTGCATCTTAATTTGGAAATTTTAAAAATGTTAAATTAGTTGTTCACAGGTACTTGGCCGTATAGCTTCACCACGGTATACCTGATTTATAAATTTAAAAGGGCTGCTCTGATAATCTCTTAAAATCTTTTACGACAAAGGACTTAATATGCCCCAAGGCTATCACACGAATGCAAAAACGAATTTACATTCAAGAGAAATAATACAACAATCCAAGTTTATAAATAACGAATT
>CAZMQH010000257.1:0-3235 GCA_964568245.1 uncultured Methylomarinum sp. | reverse complement strand
AGCGCCTTGCTATCGATAAAAATCAACTCGCTATAAAATCCGCATCCGTGACCGCACGAAGTATAAGTGGTGGACTGAAGTCCGTCCTACAATATGCAGCGACTTTCCAAAATCATTTCTCTGCATCAAATTTGCTTTTCTCAGCTGTCCTTAGCCCAAAATAAAGCATTAATTTTTCTGCTTTATGGATAACGGGAACTGCCCCTTTCATCGCCACAGCATCAACTAAGCAGTACCAAGCAGCCACTCCGCTTGGTGGATTCCCTTGTGTTAAGGTTGAAGCAGGATCTATCGCCGCCCAATTCCACGTCCCTAGAGATGTTCCAATCAGTTCGACCCAAGTGGTAATAAAAAATGCGCCTAAATATACCATCGGTGAGCGACCTTTAAATAAGAAGACTAGATAAATAACAAATAACAGCGCCCCAATTTCATCTTCTCGCCCAATAACTGCATTTAATGCTAAAACAGCCCAGGTTCCACCCACTAATACAACAAAAGTAGCAATAGCTCGCGCATGCTTTAAAAAAAGATCCGTTCGGCCTATCACTATTGCTGTTAAATAAACCAGCCCATGACCAGGCGGAACAAACCAAGGTAGGTTTTCTAATCGGTAGGTATAACCAGACATATAGATAGATGCAAAATTCTCACCTATGGTGGCAAATGTTACAGCAACAAAAACTTGTGCTCTTACATGCTTACTCTCACCCATAAGAATAAAAATTAATGAAGCCCAACCTCCAACACCTAATGCATACTGCAACTCTATACTAGCAACTGAATCAATGGAGAAACATAAGGCTACAACAACAAAGGCAAAGCCAATAATATAATAATCTCTTTGATTATGAGTAACCTCTATATCAACAGCAGGAAAATGTCTTAACATAAATTTTATTTATACCTTTGATCTCTATAATAATTGTAACTACTCAGCGTATTTAATCAAAGCAATTGATTTTTCTGCCATTTCGACCAGTGGTTTGTCATCTCGACGATAGGACGACTGTAGAACTCAGGGGGGGTAGAGCAATGCAGGAGCAATTGCCGAGAGATCTTGCCTTCTTCAACAGAGCAAGATTCCTCCCGCTAGTCGGAATGACAAAACATACTGAGTAGTTACTAATAATTTAACTCTACACACAAAAAAACCGACAAAATGTCGGTTTTTTATTTTTAGCAAAAATCTAACACGCTATAAATATTATAGTTCAAGAAATCTTTCGATAAATTTTAGTTGCCGCCTTGCGAGATAGGCCAGCCAGCATATTTTTTCTTTTCTTTTTGCCTTATATCTAATTTAGAAATTACACCATCACGGTTTCTATCCAATTTTCTAAACTGTTCTTTCTGATAAGCTAATAATTCTTCTGGCTCAACTAAATGATCACCATCAGCATCCATTTTGATAAGTATTTTGGCTGCTTCTGCATCAGCTGTTCTTAATTCACTAGCGATAGTTTTTTTAATATTTTTCTCAGAAACTCCAAACTCTCTTAGCTTTTTAATTGTTTCAGCAAGGTCTTCCTTTATATCAATAACAATTTCGTCTTCAGAGATATAACCATCTTTATTGACATCAAGAGAATTGGTATTAAAAGTAACGTTCTCATCATAAAATTCTTTAAAGTTAACGGCCTTATCACCCGTCTCATCCGAATTATAAATTACGTTATTAACATTATCACCAGAATAGCCTTGCGCGTTAACACCTGACACAGCAATTAATAGAGCACTTGCAATTAAAGGTTTTACTAAAATTTTCATTTTTTCCTCTTTATTTAATATAACTCAATCACTAACCCTTGTAAGGATAGGGAAAGCGGCGCTATAAAGCAATAGTTTCATCCAAATATACTTCGCACGGTCACGGATGCAGAATTTATAACCTGCTAATTTTTGTCGAGAGCAAGACGCTGAAACAAGCGCATAGCAAGCTACGCAACTGTTTCAGCAACTCAGCTGCTAGAAAACCGCAGCCGTGACCCTGCGAAGTATATATGCTAAAAAACTAATTAGTTTTCATTAGACCATCTAATGTTAAGCCACAACTAGGAACAAAATGAGTCATGAAAAAGATAACTTCAGCCTGTTCAGATTGGCCTAGCACTAAGACTAAGTGCTCAGCGGCCATCTCAAACTCTCTATTTCCTGCTTTTAACTCTGCCTGACATTTTAAGTATGCAGATATTTTATCCGCTGCTTTAATGATTTCTTCATGCCCCTCTGGCATTTTGTCTTGCTGGATCAAAACAGCAAAGTCTGCCTGTAATTTATCGGGCAATAAACCAATCAGTTCTTTTTCGGCCTGCTGCTCAATTTGTTTATAGGCTGTTGTGATTTGCACAGAATGGTATTTTATTGGGGTAGGCAAGTCACCTGTGATCACTTCCGTAACATCATGATATAAAGCCGCTGTAGCTATTGCATTTGCATCAACTTTACCCTCGAAATAGCGGTTTTTAATTAATGCTAAAGTGTGGGCTATAACCGAAACCTCCCAGCTATGCTCCATCACATTTTCTTCGTAAGCATTACGTTTTAATCCCCAACGCTTAATCCAACGCAAGCGAGATAAATATGCATAAAAACTAGTCTTCATTTCAGTCATTAACTCATCAAACCTTTATCATGCACTTCTTCTACCAATTCATCAAAATCATATTCAGAAATACCCAGATAACAAAATAAATATTCTTTAATCCTTTCAAACTCATAATCTACAGTTTCATTCCCAAAAGTTTGATAGGTTTTACAAAGTGTCCCTGATAATTTTAATATTGCCAACAAATTTTTTTATCTCACATGGCAGCTGATTAGCAATAGATTCACAAATATGTTTAGGTGGTTTCCATGACTTTCCTACAAAACAACCAGCAACCGCATGATTACAGTGTATATTTTCATTTTCTACATCAGTAATACGCTCAGTTGTTTCTATATAGGCCAATTTTAAAATATCAGCATAGTTTGAAAATTTATTTATCAATAAAGCGTTGCCTGAATTATGAAAAAACCCCAACGTATAGGATTCATTAGGACAAGTAATCCCCATTTGTCGAGAAATAAAGGCCTATGTCAACGCGACATCAGAAGTATTATCTCAAAATTGAGTCATATCAATTAAATTATGCTGTGAAAAGCTTTGCCGAATAGTAATTGAGTTAACAATTTTTGTTCAGCCAACAAATTAATCGCATGATGAAGAGACGTTAGGGAGTCAGTAATAAAT
>CAZMQH010000256.1:0-3240 GCA_964568245.1 uncultured Methylomarinum sp. | reverse complement strand
TGTTATTTCCTTGTTTGCAAGAAACTAAAGCCTTAATAAGAAAGATTGATTCTTCTGATGGATTATTAATAACAATAGACTCTGCTTTATCTAATCGCTATGTCAAGGAAGTTTCTTTAGCCATTAAACAAAATGAGTTGGTATTGGCTGAAACCTTAGTTTTTAATTGGCAAAACCTTGAACAGGGTGAAATTACTTCACGAACTGAATTCATAAAGAAACTAGCCTTTGCTAATAAGGTTGACCTGCTTATTGAGCAAATAATGGAAAGTAATAATATTCAATTAACAGAAGTTTTAATTGTTTTTTCTGAGCAAGAACAAGCTTTCAAGCATAAAGTATTAATCGATACTGCCGTTAAAAGTCGCTTATTGGATTATTACCATAAAACGACGGAACAGTTACTTGACCTTCATCAATTTAGTACTGCAAAGCAGCGGATAGCTAATGGGAACACATTATTTTCGAAGGGAAGGAAAGAACTTAAAAAGCTTAAGGTGCTTGATAAAAAAATAACGACGACAAAAACACGGTATTTAGCTGATTTGGAAAAGCGGTACAAACAAGAGTTAGCCGAAAAAGAACCGAATACAAAAGTGATTCAGACTATGCTAGCTGATCTAACAGCGGTTGCGCCTGATCATATGGTTATCAAGTTGCCTAAGTTACTTGATAGCTATTCTAAGAAGATTGATAGCGCTATTATTAAGGAACAGTTTGAACTAGCCGATCGGTTATTTAATGGCTGGAGCTTGTTAAAACCGTCGGATGCAAAAAGTAAGTCGTTTATTGAGCTAACAACAAAGAAAGCTAATATTTTACAAGCATATCAAGATAGAAATGTTTTTACTGAAAAGTTAAAGCTGTCTATAGAAAACAATCAGCTAGAGACTGTATCTAGACTGATAAAAGAATTAAAAAACCAGTTGTCAGATAAGGAACAAAAAAAGGTTATATCTAAGAATAAACAGCCATTATTAGATATTTATCAGCAACATATTAATGAAAAAATTAAGCAAGATAAGTTTAGTTTAGCAACGGATGTTTTTACACAAATGAAATTTGTGTTTCCAAAAGAAAAACTGGCTTTAAGAAATAAGAAAACAATTTCAAAAGCTAAAGGTCAGCGAATTAAAGATCTTTTAGTACAGTCTAAAGAGGCTATGAAGCTTGCGACTTTGGATAGTTCTCTCATATTTTTACCATTGCATAAAATTAATTTAATTGACTCAAAGTATTTTAATACTCAGCCTGTTATTTTTAAAAAGCTAAAGAAAACATTAGTCCAGAAACTAGGCCAAGAAAGCTCTATATTACAAGTTCAACGGGTTATTGAGCAATGGAAGACTTTTATTATTGATTCCCCGCACATGTCCGATAGTTCTAAAGATATATTTAGAAAGACTCAAAATATGATTGCTTTGCGTTGTTTGTTTAGTGGACGTAAAGCTAAAGCACGAAATAAAATATCAGAAGCAAATAAACTTTTTATGTTTGGATTATCGCTTGACCCCGTCAATTCAGTTAAAATTGCTCTAGAAGAAGAGTTGTTTTGAATGAATTCACTAGTTGAAAATATGTTTTAAACGGCATTAGCTATTTTTATCTAGCTTGAAGGGTCTGTCTATCAAACAATAAAGAGTATATGAAGTATACTAAGCCCAAATAAATAACGGTTTAGTATGGCAGTATGAAAAAAAACATATCACTCTCTTTTTTCTTCATTATTTCAATTCTTTTAAATGGATGTACTAAAAAATTAGAGATAACTGAATCACCTATTGATTTTCAGTTTGTCACTGTACAGCTAGGTGATTCATTTGAATCATTAGCTAGAAAGCATGCCGGCTCGGAAGATATGGCATGGCGAATAAAAGAATTTAATAATACTCGTTCTTTAGCGGTTGGCGAACAAATTATTATTCCTCGAACTCCCTTTCGCCCAGGAGGGTTAACGGCGCAAGGTTATCAGCTGATGCCTGTCTTAAGCTATCATAACTTCAGTAAGGGCAGAAGTAATAATAAATTAGAAGTTTCTGCCAAACTATTCAGAAGTCAGCTACAATATTTAAAACGTAATAATTATCATGTTATTACCATGGAGCAACTGCTTGAGTTTATAGAGTTTGGGCAAGTGCCTGAAAAATCAATTGTTATTACGATTGATGATGGCTGGAAAGCAACTTATGACATCGCTTATCCCATTCTAAAAGAATTTGGTTATAGTGCTACTTTATTTATTCCGACTGAATTTATTGATTCTGGTCATAAGCTAGCAATGACTTGGGACCAGCTTAGACAGATGGTTTCGGATAATACAATAGATATTCAATGTCATACTAAATCTCATCGTGACCTTTCAACATTAGCAAAAAATGAGACCTTTGAAAGTTACATAAAAGCTGTTGAACAAGATATTCAAGGCTCTAAACAAAGAATATATAATCAACTGGGAAAAGAAGTTTCTTCATTAGCTTATCCGTTTGGTAAAACAAATCCCTTAGTTATAGCGATCGTTAAAAAGCATGGTTATAAAACAGCTTTTACGGTTAAGAGGAAAAGTAATCCGTTTTATAAACAAAACTTTCTACTTACCCGAGCAATGGTTTTTGGCACTCATAGTTTGTCTGCATTTGCAAAATACCTTAAATATTTTGAACGTAGCAGAATAGCTGAAATTGAGCCGATTGATACATTGCAATCGCTTGCTTCTATTGCTCTTAATGTTCCTGATAAATATGAAAATAAAAAACAATGGAGGACTGCTCTTTTAGCGAGGAAGTTGCAACGAGACAAATTGATTAGTCAAAAACAAAAAAGCCTATTAACTAAGCAAGGAACGATAGAAGAATTACGCTTATTAACTCAATCAATAGAGCAGTCAAAATTAGAAATAATAAAGCTTGAAAGTAAGTTGAATCTCATTGCTGAGAAATATTACAATAAAGCGATAGATAGCAAATCAGCAAGAACAGCACAAAAGTATTTATTAAAGTCATTGCTTTTTAACCCGACAAGTTCAGCCCCTCTAGAATTGTTTCAAAGTGATATGGGTAAAGCTAAATTTATAACTTATAAGGTTAAAGAAAACGACAGTTTAAAGTCAATTGCCAGAAAAATTTATAAAGACTCAAAAAAATCAATATTGATTACTGTTTTTAATGAAAATGTCATTGATAGTAGTAGTTTGGTTAAAGGAATGGAGTTAACTTTACCCTTGTTTCCAACAGGGACAGAAGT
>CAZMQH010000255.1:0-3265 GCA_964568245.1 uncultured Methylomarinum sp. | reverse complement strand
AGGGATAAAAAGACAAGAGAGCTGGGTATATTATTTGTTACTGCCTCCCTAAGGAGGATCAGTCTGCATTTAAGACTAAATTAACAGTAAATTAACAATAAATACTATGCCAACTAGAATCTTTCAAAAAAGTAAACCAAAAGCAGATATTACAACACTTCCTGATTTAGGGATGGAGAAAAAGGACTTTGTTGCTGATTTTAAAAGATATTACAGTCATCGTTTAGGTCGAGATGCATTGAGTCGTTCTCCACATTATGCTTATGAAGCACTTTCTTTAGCCGTGAGTGACCGCTTAATTGAGCGTTGGAAGAAAACCTACACTACTTATAGAGAACAAGATTGTAAAAAAGCATTCTATATATCAATGGAATTTTTGATGGGTAGAACGCTAAGTAATGCGATGATCAATTTAGGCATTACCTCTACTGTTGATAAAGCTTTATATGATTTAGGTTTAGATTTAGAAGAATTGATCGACAGTGAGCCTGATGCTGGATTGGGTAATGGCGGTTTAGGCCGTTTAGCCGCTTGTTTTATTGATAGTTGTGCGACATTGCAACTGCCTGTGACAGGATATGGATTACGTTATGAATACGGCATGTTTGCTCAAGGAATTGAAAATGGTGAACAAATAGAACGCCCGGATCATTGGTTGCGTAATGGTAATGTTTGGGAAGTTAAGCATCCTGAATATACAGTGCGTATTAAATTTGGTGGTCATACAGAAAAGCATATTGATGATCAGGGTAAACAAATAATTTCATGGGTTAATACTAACGATGTTTTAGCCATTCCTTACGATACACCGATCCCTGGTTATCAAAATGGTACAGTCAACACCTTACGTTTGTGGAAATCAGAAGCAACTGAAGAATTTAACTTGCAAGAGTTTAATGCTGGTCAATACGCAGAGTCTGTTGCTGAAAAGAATACTGCAGAAAACATTACCATGGTGTTGTATCCAAACGATGCTAATGAGAATGGCAAAGTTTTAAGACTACAACAGCAATATTTATTAGCGTCTGCTAGTTTACAAGATGTGGTTGCTAACTGGGTCGGTCGACATGGTGCTGATTTTACTCATTTTGCAGAAAAGAATTGTTTTCAGTTAAATGATACCCATCCAAGTATCTCTATTGCAGAGTTAATGCGTTTGTTGATGGATGAGCATGGTTTAGGTTGGAATGAAGCTTGGAAAATTACCAGTAAAACCATGGCTTACACTAACCATACTTTGTTACCTGAAGCATTGGAAAAATGGTCGGTTGGCTTAATGCAGCATTTATTGCCACGCATTATGGAAATTATTTTTGAAATCAATGCACACTTTATGACTGAAGTGTCTGAGCACTGGCCAGGTGATAGAGACCGCTTAACCAGAATGTCTATTATTGAAGAAGGTCATGATAAGCAGGTTCGTATGGCTTATTTGGCAATTGTCGGTAGTTTCTCTGTTAATGGTGTAGCTGCACTGCATTCACAACTATTAGTTGATGGCTTATTTAATGATTTTTATCAATTATGGCCTAAGAAGTTTAATAACAAAACAAATGGGGTAACACCAAGACGTTGGTTGGCGGCTTGTAATCCTGAATTAGCTGAATTAATTACTAAAACTATTGGTGAAGGTTGGGTAACTGATTTATCTAAGTTAGAGAAACTAAAACCTTATGCAGAAAAGGCAGCGTTTAGAAAAAAATGGTTTGCATTGCAACAATCAAGTAAGCAGCGTCTGATTGATTATAAAACAGAAGAGTTAGGTGAAAACCTTGGTTTATCTGTTGATGCTTTATTTGATGTACAAGTTAAGCGTATCCATGAATATAAGCGTCAAATATTAAATGTTTTACACGTCATTCATTTATATAACAGAATTAAGAAAGGTGATACTAAAGATTGGGTATCTCGTTGCGTATTGATTGGTGGTAAAGCTGCACCTGGATATGTAATGGCTAAGAAAACCATTAAATTAATTAATAATGTGGCTAACGTCATTAATAATGATCCTGATGTGGGTGATAAATTAAAGTTAGTTTTCTTACCTAATTATCGAGTTTCTGCCATGGAAAAAATCTGTCCAGGTGCAGATTTATCTGAACAAGTTTCAACGGCAGGTAAAGAAGCGTCAGGAACAGGCAATATGAAGTTCATGATGAATGGTGCTTTAACCATTGGTACCTTAGATGGTGCGAATGTTGAAATTCGTGAAGAAGTGGGAGAAGAAAATTTCTTTCTATTCGGTCTAACAGAAACTGAAGTTGAGGAGCTAAAAAGTCATTATAATCCTTGTGCAATAATTGAGGGTGATGATGATATTAAAGCCGTTATGAACTTGCTAGAAACGGGTTATTTTAACCAGTTTGAACAGGGTATTTTTGACGATATTATTGGTGCTCTTAAAAGCCCAGATGATATGTGGATGACTATTGCGGATTTCCGCAGTTATATTGATGCACAGGAACGCGTAAGTGAAGCATACCGAGATAAAGAACATTGGACTAAAATGAGTATTCTTAATACAGCAGCCAGTGGTAAATTCTCTACCGATAGAACGATTACTGAATATGCTGATGATATTTGGGGATTGAAAGCTGTTGATTCATCTAAATAAAGCAGTAATGGATGAGTAGGGTTCCACCACCCTCTCAGCAGTTTAAATAGAGAAAGGCACAAAGCGTAAGAGAATACATTATGTTATTCTCAGCGGGTTTTGTGCCTTTTTATTTGGGATTGAGTTTTTAGCTTAATTCAAAAAGGTTAAATTTATTTTAAGGTACAAGTATGCTTAATATTGTTTTATACCAGCCAGAAATTCCGGCTAATACGGGCAATATTATTAGGTTGTGTGCCAATACCGGAGCACAGTTACATCTAATACATCCATTAGGGTTTGAATTAGATGATAAAAAGCTTCGGAGGGCTGGGTTGGATTATCATGAGTGGGTTAATGTGCATCAATATGCATCATTGATAGATTTTATTGAAAAAGCGAAACCGAATAGATTGTTTGCTCTAACCACTAAAGGCTCAACAAATTATGCAGATGTTTCCTACCAGGATGGAGACGCTTTAATGTTTGGTCCTGAAACGCGAGGTCTCCCAAATAGTTTCCTAAATCAGTATGACGAAGGTTTAAAGCTATATTTACCAATGAAAGCAGAAAGTAGAAGTCTAAATCTTTCAAATACAGTGTCTATTGTATTATTTGAAGCGTGGAAACAAATAGGTTTTGGCGGTGGAAAGTTAAAGTAATACTTTATTT
>CAZMQH010000254.1:0-3273 GCA_964568245.1 uncultured Methylomarinum sp. | reverse complement strand
CAATTCAAACCACTCGCATCAACTTCTAAATCAAATTCGATCATATTTATTTAAGTTTACTCAACCATCTTTTCTTAAGAGTGGCTTATAATAACACCCTCAAAAGCATTCGAGAATCAAAGATAAGCAATGGATTATTTCCCCCTCTTTTTAAAATTAACAGATCGCCCTTGTTTAGTGATTGGAGCGGGTAGTATTGCCGCCCGTAAAATCGACTTATTATCAAGAGCTGGTGCCGTTATTACCGTTATTGCTAACGACGTTAGCCCAGTTGTTGCAAACATGCAACAGTCTCACACCCTTTCCATTAAACAAAAATCGTTTGATAAAAAGGATGTCGAGGGCTTTCACTTAGTTGTTTCAGCAACGGATAATGCCACAACCAACCAATTAGTTGCAAAATCAGCGACTGAGCTTAATATTCTGGTTAATGTGGTTGATAATCCTGATCTTTGTAGTTTTATCTTCCCTGCTATTATTGATCGCTCGCCTATTATTGCAGCTGTTTCTTCAGGGGGTGCGGCTCCCGTTTTAGCTCGTTTATTAAGAGCTAAAATAGAAAGTTTAATTCCTCCTGCATTTGGTCAACTAGCTTATATAGCCGCTAAATATAGAAGCCAAGTTAAAGCTAAAATTAACGAACCTAGTCAACGCCGTATTTTTTGGGAGAATGTTTTACAAGGTAAAATAGCTGAACTGGTTTTTTCAGGTAAAGAACAAGAAGCAGAAAGCCAACTTGAAGCGCTAATTTCAAGCTCTGAAAATAAAGTATCGGTTGGTGAGGTCTATCTTGTTGGGGCTGGCCCAGGAAATCCTGATTTACTCACATTTCGGGCATTAAGGTTAATGCAGCAAGCCGATGTGGTTGTTTATGATCGCTTAGTCTCTGCTGAGATTCTTGATTTAACCCGTCGTGATTCTGAAAAGATTTATGTAGGCAAACAACGCGCAAATCATAGTTTACCTCAAGAATCCATTAATGACTTACTACTGTCTTTAGCCAAAAAAGGCAAACGTGTGGTTCGCTTAAAAGGTGGAGACCCTTTTATTTTTGGTCGTGGCGGTGAAGAAATTGAAGCCTTATTAGAAGAGAATATTGATTTTCAAGTTGTGCCAGGCATTACTGCTGCATCAGGCTGTTCTACCTATGCAGGAATTCCTTTAACGCATAGAGACCATGCTCAATCTTGCACTTTTGTAACAGGGCATCTTAAAGATGGCTCTACCGACTTAAATTGGCCGCAATTAGCCGCTCCCCATCAAACGATTGTGTTTTATATGGGGCTTTCTGGCTTAGCAACAATTTGCCAGTCTTTAATTAGCCACGGTTGCTCAAAAGATCACCCTATCGCTATTGTTCAACAAGGCACAACCCTTAATCAGCGTGTTATTACAGGAACACTTGAGTCTTTACCTCAAACCGTTATTGATGAGAAAATTAAGGCCCCTACTCTTATTATTGTAGGCACTGTGGTCTTATTGCATGATAAATTAAATTGGTTTAATACTGAGTCTTAATCTATCCTTATTTATTATGCATAGACTAAAATTTTTATTACCTATTGTTCTCAGCTGTTTTTTATCAGCTTGTGACCAAACCCCAAAGCCTGAAAAAACAATTCCTTTAGCAAGCGGGCTATTTTCAGCCACCCTTTCAGAAAACTATGCGCTACTCGGCACAAAGGAAGGGTTTGGCGAACTATGGGATATTAAAGGTAAACCCTCCCTTATTCATCAATGGAAACACACTGATGAAAATAACGGTATTATTGCAACAGATATTTCACCATCAGAAGAATACGCTATTACAGCTGAAAAAAACTCCATCGCTTGGTGGAGAATTTCTGACGGCACCTTATTAGCTGTTTGGGCATTAGCAGATATTAAGAGTATTACTATTTCAGCTGATGGCCAGTTTGCATTAGTCGGGTTGCCAAATAAGGCTATTTATCTTGCCTTGGAATATGGGAAAACCTTATATGCTTTTGCACATAGTGATAGTGTTTCAACCTCTGATATCTCTGCAAGCGGCTTATATGCTTTAACCGGTTCAAATGATCACACAGCTAAACTTTGGGATTTATCAACCGGTGAACTTAAGTATACTTGGCAACATCGCAACCAACTTTCAACCGTTGCCATTAGTAAAGATGATAAGTACGCCTTAACCAATGCGGCATTAAGCCAGACACGCTTATGGAAGATTTCAAATGGAAAAGTTCGTAAAGAAATCGGCCCAAAATTACTCACATTAACAGCTGCGGAATTTTCTAAAAACAATAAATACTTATTAACAGGGTATTCGACACAACGCATTGACTTATGGAATGTGAAGTCTGGAAAACTATTAAAATTCTGGCGACCTAAAAAAGATGCCGAGTGGCGTCCAACGGCAGCAACAATATTATCCTTAAATTTCACCGCTAATAGTAAAAAATTTTACAGTATTACGACCAATGGATTTCTACAAAAATGGAGAAAGTGATTCAATTCAGTCAGCATTCAGACTAACTATAGATAATATAACCGTGCTTGATAGCAGTATAAGATAAATTAAGATTGAACTATTGCTAAAAATAAACTAACATTTACAGAATTAATATTCTAACCAATTGGCGGATTTTGAAAGTCAGTTGTTTTTTATCACTAAGAGAGAAATAAAATGAAAAAATCATTAGGTGCATTAGCGGGTATTGCTTTAATTGCTTTAAGTGGACAAGCATTAGCGGCAGATGAAATGAAAGTTGGTAAGAAAATTTATGACCGTGCTTTTGGTCGTGGTTGCGGTGCATGTCATGACATCTCTTCTAACCCACAATTATCTGCATTAATTAAATCAGGTGATTTAGATTTAGCTAGCTTTTCAGACACTTTGAAAAATGGTAAAAATGGTATGCCTAAAGCAATGGCAGCTATCATGGCTATCAAACCTGTTAAAAAATCAGGATTCTCTGAAGACGAAGCAATTGCAGCAGTATACAAATTTTTAAGTAAGTAATGGTTTAGAAATATAGACTAGTAATATTATTTTATTCAATACTTCTGAGTTTAAAAAACCATACCCTTGAGTATGGTTTTTTTTGACTAAAATATATTTTATGATTGTAGGGTGAGCTTAAATATTCTATGCATTTTAGTCGTGCTATTTTAAAGAGCATTTAAGTAACGTGGGTCCCATTGCCAAGACCATTTCCTCCAAATAATAAGGAGAAATATCTAATATTCTCATAAAAAATGTACCTCATTTGGTGTTTGATAATCGAGGCTTTGATG
>CAZMQH010000253.1:0-3283 GCA_964568245.1 uncultured Methylomarinum sp. | reverse complement strand
GTTATAGTGAAGTTCGAGTCATCATCATTCAAATAGATTTCTCCATCCTGAATATTACATTGTAGTTGCATGGTACGTTTAACCATAACTTCCACGCCTTCTGCATTAATATGAAAAACCTTTAAATTAGTAAAACGTTGTAATTTATTTTGTTGCTGATTCCACCATACTTTGGCCTTCTTTTCATGATAAGTATAGATAATCACTTGCTCTGCTCGCCCACAAGCTTTACGAATCCTTTTTTCATCAGGCTGTCCTAAATCAATCCATAATTCAATATCATCTGTCAGTGTTTTTTGCCACAATTCAGGTTCATTTTCACTGCTTAAGCCTTTAGTAAAGTTAAGTCGCTCATGAGCATTTGCCATAAAAGCAATTAACCGAATCATAAAACGAAAATCATTTTCTGAAGGGTGCTGTGCTACAGTTAACTCATGTGATTGATAATAATGCTGATCCATATTGGCAATATTAAGACAGACTTTATTGATAGTTGAGCTAATAGCCATAAGCAGAAAATTATTAAATTCAGGTGAAATTGATTTAGCCTATTGTACAGAGTAATAAAGCCAGGTTTTAAATAACACAACCACATTTAATAAGGCTGTAGCAAAAAATATAAACCGAAAAAATTGTTTTCTTGTTTTATGCCGTAAAAGTTTCTGAGCTAGCAATGCACCAGGCCAGCCGCCTAAAAATGACAGCAAATGCAAGGTATTTTCTTTAAATCTCCCTCGCCCATTTTTAGCCGCTGACTTATACTTCGCGCGGTCACGAATGCGGTTTTTTATCGGTTGCTTTTTGCCGATAGGCTACGCTGCTGAAATGGTTGCGTAGCCAGCTATGCGCCCATTTCAGCGCCTTGCTATCGATAAAAATCAACTCGCTATAAAATCCGCATTCGTGACCGCGCGAAGTATATCAACAGCATAACTAATAAAAGTTATAAAACTGATAATGGTATAGAAAATTAACATCAAAATTGTGAAATCATCTAAAATTATTTATTACCTTGCTCATTGAATTAAAATCAAAGAAATATTATGACTACACATAAAGAACTTCTCATTTTAAGGCATGGGAAATCTGATTGGAATACCCATAGCAGTGATTTCAATCGCCCCTTAAATAAACGAGGAAACCGTAATGTCCATCAAATGGGGGAATGGCTAAAACAACAAAATCTTGTACCTGATTTAATCATAAGCTCCCCAGCAGTTCGAGCACTCACTTCAGCCAAAATCATTGCTGAAGCCATTGGGGTAAATGAAAAGTTTATTCAAACAGAACAAAGCATTTATGAGGCAAGCGTGTCTGATTTACAACAGATATTGTCACAAATCCCCAACACGATTAATCGACTATTATTAGTAGGGCATAATCCAAGTTTTGAATATTTAGTACATCAGTTAGCGCATCACCTTCCAGCAGCCAGTAATGGAAATTTGATGCCAACCGCAACTATTGCTTATATGCAATTGGATTCTCAATGGTTGAGTTTACAAGGTGATAGTTTTATACAGCGCCCAAAAGAACTGTCTTAATAGCAAATCAAAACAAAGCTATTTTTTAAAAGGTAATTGCTGAGTACAATCCTGTTTATATTGCTGAATCAACACCTTCTCACGCTGTAAAAAGTTTGTAATCAATTTTGAAAAATGAGGATTTAAAATCCAATGAGCAGAGTAAGTTGTTACAGGCTCAAACCCCCTCGCTATTTTATGCTCCCCTTGCGCGCCAGAATCAAAACGCTTTAATTTCTGCTCAATACAATATTCCAGACCTTGGTAATAACAGGTTTCAAAATGTAAGTGTTTAAACTCTTGGTAACAGCCCCAATAGCGTCCATACAAGGTATCGCCTCCAATAAAACTTAAGGCTGCTCCCACATAAGCCTGATCTTTTATGGCCAGTACTAGCAACATTTTCTCTGGCATTGTTTGAGCTAATTGTTTAAAAAAGTCGATCGTTAAATAAGCTGATTGACCTCGTTTTAAATAAGTCATTTCATAAAACATAAAGAAAACTTGCCATTGCTGTTCTGAAATAGCTTGTCCATTGAGCCGTATTATTTCAATTCCCTGCTGATCTATACTTCGACGTTCTTTTTTGATTTTTTTACGCTGTCTTGAAGTAAACCTTGTTAAATAATCATCAAAACTCAGATAATCATGGTTAAACCACTGAAACTGTACACTCTCTCTAATTAATAACTTTGGTTTAAATAGCTTTATTTGCTGAGAACAAAGAAACAGTATGTGTAGACTTGAGATATTATTTTGTTCTGAAAATTGGATAATAAAATCTATACAAGCTTGAGTGATTAGCTGTTGATCAATCCCATTTTTAATAAAGATTCGTTGACCTTGGCACGGTGTAAAAGGAATAGAATTAAGCAGCTTAGGATAATAATCCATCCCTGATTGCAGATAAGCATCTGCCCATTGTTGGTCAAAAACATACTCTCCCATCGAATGATTTTTTAGATAGAGAGGCATCGCTGCAATCAATTGTTGTTGTTCAAATACCAGTAAATGCTGAGGATTCCATCCCGTTTTTACACCAACACTGCCGCTTTTCTCTAGCGCCAATAAAAATTCATGCCGAATAAAAGGATATTTAGATTGAATAAGTGAATTCCAGCAGGTAGCATTAACCTCTGCCAGACTATTAATAAACTTTAAATCCATGCCAAAAGCCTTTTCACAATCGTGCGAAAACAATAAACAAGCCATTTTACAGGTAATTCAAACTGTTTTTAAACAATCTCAAACCGTATGGGAAATTGGTAGTGGCACAGGGCAACATGCCTGCTATTTTGCTAATAATCTCCCTCATTTAAGATGGCAGGCAACAGATAGAAAAGAAAACCTAGCGGGGATTAATTGTTGGATTGAAGAAGCTGGACTAAAGAATTTAGCTCATAGTGTAGAGCTAAATGTGATTAATCAACCGTGGCCTTGTGAGCAAATTGATGCTTTATTTACCGCAAATACTTTACATATTATGCATTGGAACGAGGTTCAATGTTTTTTTAACGGCTTAAAAAAGCATTTATCAGAAAAAGCTAGCGTTTGTATTTATGGGCCTTTTAACTATCAAGGACAATATACCAGCCCTAGTAATGAGCAGTTTGATCAATGGTTAAAAGCCCAAGATCCGGCAAGAGGTATTCGTGATTTTGAAGAAGTTGAGCGCTTAGCTAATCATGCAGGCTTAAGCATCCGTCATGATTTTGAAATGCCAGCTAATAATAGACTATTAGTTTTTCAAAAAAGCTAAG
>CAZMQH010000252.1:0-3300 GCA_964568245.1 uncultured Methylomarinum sp. | reverse complement strand
CCTAACTGGATGTGGTTCTTACTTTATCTTTAATCAAGTGATTTTCATGCTGGTTTTTTTTGAAAAATCCAGCATGAAAATTTTTTCGATGAATTATTTAGCCCAAGTATCTCGTAAGGTAACTGTTCTATTAAAGACTAGTTTGTCAGCTGTACTATCAACAGAATCAACACAAAAATAACCAGTGCGTTCAAACTGGAAGCCATCTCCCGAGTTAGAGTTAGCTAAACTGGCTTCAACTCGACAGTTTGTTAGAGTTTTAAGTGAATTGGGATTGATTACATCCAGAAAGTTATCTTCCGAAGCTGGGTTAGCGACATTAAACAGTCGATCATATAAGCGTAGTTCGGCAGAAAGTGATTGTTCTTCAGAAACCCAATGAATAACACCTTTAACTTTTCGGCCTTCAGGTTTTTTACCTAAAGTGTCAGGGTCGTAACTGCAACGTAGTTCAACAATATTACCCGCATCATCTTTGATTACTTCATTACATTTAATAACGTAAGAGCTGCGCAAGCGCACTTCGCCGCCGGCAATAAGTCGTTTGAACTTAGGGGGGGGGATTTCTGCAAAGTCATCTTGTTCAATCAGCACAACTTTAGAAAAAGGAATTTTTCGTGTACCTAATTCAGGTTTTTGAGGATGATTGCTGACTTCTAGTATTTTAACTTGATCATCAGGATAGTTTTCTATCACAATGCGAAGCGGTTCTAATACAGCCATTGCACGAGGGGCATTGTCATTTAAGTCTTCACGGATACAGTTTTCTAGCACAGCCATTTCAATCCATGAGTCTTTTTTGGTAATACCAATACGCTCACAAAAATCACGAATTGAAGCGGGTGTATAACCAGCTCTACGCATACCTGCAATGGTAGGCATACGCGGGTCATCCCAGCCATTGACATGGTTTTCATTAACTAATTGTGCCAGTTTTCGTTTACTAACAATGGTATATTCAAGTTGTAATCTAGCAAACTCAATTTGTTGAGGATGGCTCGGTGTTTGTAGTGTATCCAGCACCCAGTTATAGAGTGGGCGATGAGCTTCAAATTCTAAAGTACAAAGTGAATGGGTAATGCCTTCAATCGCATCAGATAAGCAATGGGTAAAATCATACATAGGATAAATACACCAATCATCACCCGTACGTTGGTGATGAATGCGTCTTATACGATAAAGTGCAGGATCTCGCAGACTAATGTTAGGCGATGCCATATCAATTTTTGCGCGTAAAACAAATTGTCCATCAGTATATTCACTCGCACGCATGCCCGCAAATAAAGCGAGGTTGTCTTCAATGGTTCGGCTTCTATCTGGACTTTCCTTTCCAGGTTCAGTTAATGACCCTCTGTATTCACGTATTTGTTCTGCATTTAAGCTGTCAACATAGGCATGGCCATCTTTGATTAATTGTACTGCGTAATCATAGAGCTGCTCAAAATAGTCCGACGCATGGTGTTTGTTAGCCCATTCAAATCCTAGCCATTGAACATCGCGTTCAATAGATTCCATAAACTCAATGCTTTCTTTTTCTGGATTAGTATCATCAAAGCGTAAATTGCATTCACCTTTATATTCAGCAGCCATACCAAAATTTAGGCAAATTGATTTAGCATGACCTATATGTAAGTAACCATTGGGTTCTGGTGGAAAGCGGGTGATGACTTTACCCTCATTTTTATTATTACTGATGTCGTTAGTAATAAGATGGCGAATAAAGTTAGATGAAGGTTTGTTTTCAGTTAAGCTCATTAATTTAATAGAGTATTACTAAGTTGAATGGGTCGGTTGCAGGGGGCAAAGGATATCTACCTCGTTAAAAGAGCGTAAAAGAAAAATAGATACGCTTTCACATGCATCGTCAATGAATTAATTAGATATTCTACTGCAATTAAGGGAATACGCAAAGTAGCAGGGCGTTACAGAGGAGGTTGCTTTGGACCTGTTTGAGTAATTTCAATTAAGTCGTTGACCGAAAGTTCGCCGCTACTGTTGTGTAGGGCATTTTGTCCAAAAAAAACTTTATTGTTCCATTTACGTAAACGGTTCAGTGTTGTTAATGGCTCTTTTCCTGTTTTAGCTGTTTCGGTATCAATAGTGGGAACAGGGCATCTGGAACAAGGTTTTGGTAATCTAAATGCAATATTGTTAATAATGATCTCACGCCAACTATCTTCAGCGTAACTTTCACACTGTGCAATAACCAGGTTTGGACGAAACCTTTGCATGGGGAGTGTTAGCCCCATCGCTTCATTTAAAGAGTCTAATGATGCTTGTGAAGTGATTAGAAAAGGGAATCCGTCAGAGAAATTAACGATGTCAGTTTTAGAAGCGTAATGAGGGTCAACAAAACGAGTGACGTGATCAGGTTGATAAACTAACTTACATTCTATTTCTAAAAAATCACTTAGCCATTGGTCGGCTTGTTTTGATATTGTTTTGGAGGGACATTGATCCTTCCAAATTGTACTGATAATTTCACTGCCCCCTTGTGGGGCAATAGCTAATGAAATACTACCTGTAGTTGCGGTACTAAGAATAAGCTCGGTTGTGGTCAGCTGGGTTTTAATAAGTGTCATTTTTGGCATTCGACGCTGACTTAAAAATTGATTGTGGCTATCAATTAGCATCCATTTTCTATCATGTAATAAGCCCTTTTCATTTACCTGCCAATGGGTAACTTCTATACCAGCAAGTGATTTGACAGGGTAAATAAAAATATTACTCAATATAGGCATTGAATTATTAACCAATTAATTTAGATACTTGGTCAGAAGTAAGTGAGTTACTTTGAGCTGACTGCACCAGCGAGGGATCATTTGCAGCCTCTTTTTTAAACTGAGTTACTGACTTTTCGGCTTGTTCTTTAGTTGTTATCGGTGTCGCAGCACTTGTTGTTTCTGTTTCTGCTGATAATTTTTTAGCTGCAGTTGATACATTAACTGTTGATGTAGTGTTTAGTTGTGATTCTTTAGCTTGTGTTTCTTGTTCAGTAACGGGTTGAGCCGCGGCTGAATTAGCTGGAGTTGTTGCTTGTTGAATATTGTTCTGTTGGCTATTGATTTCCATGTTATTCCCCTTAAATAAAATCATTTAAATGTAAAGCCTAACGTTGATGTTACTAAAAAATCACCAAGTTTATTGTTAAATCGGTCAAACTTTAGACCATAAAGTCTGGTGTGGTCATCTTTATAAATGATTTTTGCAGCCCTATGACAGCTTAATAGAAATGGTAAAAGCCAACGGGCTAAAGCCTTATGCTTATCTTAAACAGGTTCTCACAGCTTTACCTTAGGG
>CAZMQH010000251.1:0-3305 GCA_964568245.1 uncultured Methylomarinum sp. | reverse complement strand
GAGGGATAAAAAGACAAGAGAGCTGGGTATATTATTTGTTACTGCCTCCCTTAAGAGCTTCAAAACTCAGGATCAACTTGTTTGGACATTAACTCGTTAGAAGTTGGGTGATTAAATTCAATATATTCTGCATGTAAATGCAAGCGATTACCCTTATCACCGTATAAGTCATCCCCAACTATAGGGGTGTTTAAACCATTTACATGTGCGGAATGCACTCGTAGCTGGTGTGTGCGCCCTGTTATGGGGTGGAAAATAACTTTTGTTTTATTATTTGTTTTTTCTATGACTTTCCAGTGAGTTATTGCCGATTTTCCATGTTGGTAACAAACTAATTGCCGAGGTCTGTCGTCTAAGTCAACTCGAAGGGGCAACTCTACTGTTCCCTTGTCATGCTTTAGTAATCCATCTAATAAGGCAATATAGCATTTTTTAATGGTACGTTTAATAAACTGTTTTTGTAAGTTTTTATGAGCATCTTTATTTAAGGCAATTAGCATTAATCCAGAAGTAGACATATCAAGTCGGTGTACAGTTAAAGGACCTGTTGCGTTTGGGTAACGTAGTTTAATTCGAGAGTAAACAGAGTCTTCTATATCCTTTCCTGGTACAGATAAAAGGCCAGAAGGTTTGTTAATGACTAACATGACTTCGTCTTCATAAATAATATCGATAGACAACCCTTCGGCAGGGTTTTTTAACAGTGGATTATCATCCATTTCTATCCCTTCAAGCATATGCACTAAAATGGGCTTACATTTACCATGGCATGAACCATAGAAATTACGGTGTTTTTTTATTTCTGATTTGGGTGATTGACCCCACCAAAACTCGGCCATTGCAATCGGCCTCATGCCATTTTTAAAAGCATATTGTAATAATTTTGGTGCCGCACATTCTCCTGACCCTGCAGGGGGAATGGGTTGTGATGTGTTTTTAAAAATAGCGGATAAATCTTTAGATTTACCTTTGATATTTAAAAATTGGTATTGTTTAAATAGCTTGTCTTGTAAAGCAGAGGATAATTGCTTGCGCTTTGCTTTTAACGAGGTAAGTGGATTGATAATTTGATTAAGGTTTTGTTCTGCTTTTTCAATTTTCCTTCTCCAATAAATATTTAAATCCCTTAAATTGTTTTTTTCTTTAATGCTTTCCTTGCTTAATTTATCTTTAAGTTGTAAAAAAGCATCTGGATTAAGCGTGGCTTCAGCATGGGTTCTCTGTGCTTTTCTAAGCTTACGACCTTCTATCATTTTAAGTCTTTGTTCGGAATTTTTTATCGCAAACTTCTCTTTTTCTATTGTTAAAATTGTTTCATATTCTGAAATTATAGGATTCTTTTCTTGTTTTTCAATCTGCTTGTTGATCGTATTGATTTCAGTTTGTCCTTTCAAAAAGAATCCATTTTTAGCGAGCATGTCAAAGACAGGGGGAACAAATCGAGGATGATAATTTTTATCAGCGAGTTTGCCTGAAAAAGCCGATATATAGCCTATTTCACGCTTATTATTCTCGACAAGTAGTACACCAAACATTTTTCCAATTGCAGTTTCCTTATTTTCTATAAGACCGAAATTATGTTTCCAGTATTGTTGAGTTTCAATATAATGTTGTAATTCTTTAGCCGCTAATAAACATAAAGGATGTGGCTGGTAATAGAATGGAAAAGTAAATTGTTCAGGAAGTGTAAAAGAATTGATAGACTCTTTAAATAAGGTGAAACAGTTTTCTTGAAATGGCATGTTTTGTATATTTAGTGGTCTATTATTTCAGGCTAGTTGTCACGGGTAATTGTCCCCAAAGTTATACATTTTATTCTATCTAATCTCAACAGCCCTCTTAAGGAATTGGGGCATTCAATTAACCTAGGAGGCTGTCCGAGAATAGAAATCGTCGCGAGGGAAAGCCCTTTTGAGTCAGTTTTTTCGTTTATTTGAGGCGAATAGTTGCGCTATTTAACGAAAATGAACGGAAAAAATGGCCAAAAGGGCTTTTTCCGTAGCAGATTGTCTATTCTCGGACAGCCTCCTAGTTTAAAGTGAGGTTACAACGATCCTTGGCCGCATGTAATTGCCCCTCTAACAGCATTGTTTTTAATTGTTCAGTCCGTTGCATATAAATATCTGTCAATTCTTTAAAGGCTTCAGGAAGGTGGTGACGTTCTAAGCGGGATAAATGTCCATCAAAAGCAGCTGAAATACTCAATAAGTCTAAAATAAAGTAACGTTCTTTTTCTGATACGTCATCTAATAACTGTAGGAACTCTTCCCAATTATCGTATTCAGAATCATCGCTAATTTGAAACTTATCACTGAGTCTAATTAATAATATAAGCATGTTGGGGTGATAGTTCTGCGCCAATACCATCATAGTTGCAACTGCTCGAATTGAACCTTCCCGTGCTTTGGGAGAGAGTTGGTCAATTAAATCATCTGATAGAATATCATTCACTATATGTGCCGCTAATTTATTACCGAAAAGTCTTAACCTTGCCTCTCTTGCTACTTTATATAAGGTGAATGCATTCCAAACCCCAGTGATAGGTATTGCAATCCAAGCAAATGCATTACGCACTTCGCCTTTACCAAAAAGCCGAATCAACACAAATTTTACAGTCATGCTGCTTAAAATGACTTTAGCTTTGTATAAAAAAGCGACTAAAAATAGTTTAGATTTTGATAAATGCTTGAGAGGGTCAATACCTAAAAAATGGATAACAGGATCTGGTACTTCAAGGGCTGCACGCGCTAAAATATTAGGGACTGCATCATTACCTGGTAAGCAGGAGCCTTTTGTTGCTTGGTTATGTCCTGTCAAACAAGCCAAACTGTGCACTGTGTTAATTCCTAACCAAAATAATACGGCCATTTCCAGTAGCAGCATGGTTACAAGTACGCTCCCATAAAGAAAGTAGTAGGGAACTGAGTCCATAGTGCTTTGATAGTTCCACTCTATCCAAATAGTAACAAAGGTTGTTAAAGCACCAATAGCAAAGGCAATAACCGTTGCAAATGTTGTAATGTTACGAGCTAAGGTTTGTAAAGTAATGTCAGGTGCGAGCTCATCAATGCTTATGTTAGCAATATCAGCAGTACCTGATTTTTTTGCTAAATATCGATAGTATTTAACCCCTAAATTTTCAATAAATCCAGGGGACTCGCCTCGTTGGTATGAAGATTTTTTAATACGACCAGTTACGTCAGACATAATGTTATATTTTTAATATGTTATGAATCTATTCTGTTCTATTCTATTACAAAATCAATTAGGTTTGCAGGTGCTAGCTTTATTAATTGATCTAAAGA
>CAZMQH010000250.1:0-3346 GCA_964568245.1 uncultured Methylomarinum sp. | reverse complement strand
CCCTGTTAAGAAGTATTAACCGTATGAATGATTTAGTTGATAGTGCTCGAATTGACGGTAAAATCCTACTAAATGGGGAAAATATTTACGACAAGGCGGTAAATGTAGCTGATCTTCGTCGACGTGTGGGTATGGTATTTCAAAAGCCAAACCCTTTTCCTAAGTCTATCTATGAGAATGTGGCTTATGGCTTGCGTATCCAGAATATGAATGATCGCAGAGCGTTGGACGAAACCGTTGAAAAATCATTACGTGGCGCAGCTCTTTGGGACGAAGTAAAAGATCGTTTACAAGATAATGCATTAGGTCTGTCGGGGGGGCAGCAACAAAGATTGGTTATTGCCCGCGCCATTGCCATTGAACCAGAAGTGATGTTATTAGATGAACCCGCATCGGCACTAGATCCTATTTCAACTTTAAAAATTGAAGAGTTAATTCACCAGTTGAAAGAAAAGTACACCATTGTTATTGTGACTCACAATATGCAACAGGCGGCAAGAGTTTCGGACTATACTGCTTTTATGTATATGGGTGAGTTAATTGAATTTGGTGCAACTAATGAGTTGTTTACTAATCCAGCAAAAAAACAAACTGAAGACTATATTACTGGGAGATACGGCTAATGGAAAATAGGACAAGCGGGCAACATATTTCTCATCTATTTGATGAAGAAATGGAGGATATTAGAAACAAAGTTTTAACCATGGGGGGCTTAGTTCAGCAGCAGATGGAACAAGCCGTTATTTCCTTTGTAACCAGTGACCAGGAGATGGCAGAAAAAGTATTGCAACAGGATGACGTGGTTAATAACCTTGAGATGGAAATTGACTATGATTGTATTCAAGTGATTGCAAAACGCCAACCCACAGCCATTGACTTACGTATGTTGATTTCAGTTATTAAAGTGATTACTGATTTAGAGCGTATTGGTGATGAAGCGGGACGTATTGCAAAAATGGCTATCCGTTTAGATGCGACTGACTATTATCACGATCAATATCACGAACTAAATCACTTAGTTGATCTTGTTAAAGGTATGCTAAGGGGTAGTTTAGATGCTTTTGCCCGTATGGATGTTGATGGTGTGGTGAAAATCACTCGAAAAGATGAAAAAGTGGATAGAGAATACACCAGTATTATTCGTCAGTTAATTACACAAATGATGGAGGACCCAAGAAACATTACTCGTATGTTAGATATTCTATGGACTGCTCGTGCTTTAGAAAGAATTGGAGATCATGCCTGCAATGTCTGTGAGCATGTAGTCTATATTGTTAAAGGGGATGATGTTAGACATCTAAACCAAGCTGAATTGGAAAATAAAATAAACAAATGAGCACTTTAAATATACTTGTTGTTGAGGATGAGGATGCCATCAGGGAAATGTTGGTGATGATTCTTGAGCAAGCATCCTTAAGCGTTATTGCTGTTGCCAGCGCAGAGGAAGCCCAACTTTCACTGGCTGATAATATAATGCCAGATCTGATTTTACTTGACTGGATGTTACCAGGGATTAGCGGTGTTGATCTGGCAAGAAGATTAAAACAAGATGATTTATTTAAACAGCTACCTATTATTCTGCTAACAGCCAGAGGCGAGGAAGAAGATAAGGTTCGAGGGTTAGAAATAGGTGCCGATGATTATATGACTAAACCTTTTTCCCCCAAAGAATTAATTGCTCGCATTAAAGCCGTTTTAAGACGTGGCGGAAAAAGTATCGAAGAAGAAATATTAAATGTTGCAGATATATCTTTAGATATAAATAAACACCGACTAACTATCAATAGTAAAGTCGTTGATATTAGCCCTACTGAGTTTAAGTTAATGCGTTTTTTTATGACTCATCAAGATAATGTATATAGCCGAACTCAATTATTAGATCAAGTTTGGGGGCGTAGCGCTTACATTGAAGAAAGAACCGTTGATGTACATATCAGACGGCTAAGAAAAATTCTTAAAGATTTTAATAAAGATGAGTTAATCCAGACAGTTCGAGGGTTTGGCTACCGTTTCTCAATCATTTAATAATGAAACTATTGTGGCTTTTGCGAAAAGAGGCAAGTTATATCGCGTTATTGATTGTGATAGCGGCGGTAATAAGTCATTTTGTTGGTTATTTTCTGCACATGGTGGTATTGGTTTTAGTTTATACCCTTGCTAGACAGGCCATTTTATTATATCGCTTTGAACAATGGTTAAGTCATGGTGCAGGAGGAAAATCACCCATAGGAACAGGGATTTGGGGTGATATTTATTATCACTTTTATCGCATTAAACAAAAAGAAAAAAGACGTAAAAAAACCTTAGGTAAAATCATTGAGCAATTTCGTAAATCAACGGATGTTCTACCCGATGCAGCCATTGTACTAAGTGAACTCGATGAAATTGAATGGTCAAACAAACTAGCTAAACTGGTATTGGGGATAAAGAAATCAGATAAAGGCCAACGTATTGATAATTTAGTTAGAGCACCAGAATTTGTTGAATTTCTTAAAAATAGAAATGACAAAAAGTCCCTAATTCTGCCATCCCCTATAAACGACAGCATTATTTTAAAATATAAAATCGTTGCTTATGCTGACGGAAAACACCTCATTATCGCTCATGATGTGACTCAACAAAAAATCATGGAAGCTATGCGGAAAAACTTTGTTGATAATATTTCTCATGAACTAAGGACGCCATTAACCGTATTGAAAGGCTACCTAGAGACTTTACGAGATATGGATGACAAGCAATCCCCCCTGTTGACCTCCTCATTTAAACAAATGAGTGCCCAAACGGATCGTATGCAATATTTAGTCGATGACCTGTTGTTACTTGCTCGGCTGGAAACCAAGAAAAAGAAAATTGAATGTGTGGCAACAAGTATTCTAATTAATAAAATTTGCTCCGAAACAGAGTCTCAACGTATTAAGCTAACGTTAGAAGAAAGTCTTAATATTTTAGGTGAAGAACAAGGTTTACGTAGTGCTTTTTCAAATTTAATCACCAACGCCTTAAAGTATTCAGCAGAACACTCCCTAGTGACGGTCAGCTGGAAAAAAACAGCAAAAGAAATTATATTTGAAGTGATTGATCAAGGTGAAGGCATTGCCACCGCGGATATACCTCGAGTAACAGAGCGTTTTTTTAGATCAGAAGTGAAAAGAAAGAAAAAACTAACGGGCACAGGTTTAGGGCTAGCGATTGTTAAACATGTGTTAATCAGACATGATGCGAAACTGGAAATAAGCAGTAAATTGGGTAAAGGGAGTCAATTTAAATGTATTTTTCCTTTATCTCGTCTTTGTTAAGGCCACAGCCCACTATTCAGTAGACTTTTCCTTTTCTTCGTCCTCATTTT
>CAZMQH010000249.1:0-3374 GCA_964568245.1 uncultured Methylomarinum sp. | reverse complement strand
CTTTTTTATTACCTTTCCTCTTAGAGAACTGAATATCTTTTTTATTTTTTTGAACGGTTTTTGCTCCGATCTCCCGTACTTTAGTTAGGTCACCAAGTGTTTTAAACACTCCATTTTGTTTTCTATGATTTAACAATGGCTTCTGCTTTTTTTATTCCAATCCCATTTAAAGGTTGAACAATTGTTTTTGCATCGGCTTTATTGATATCGACGGGGATTGCATAGGCATTAAAAGAAAAAACAGCTAATAACAGTATAAGATATCCGCCAGTTAATCTTAGCCTGCCTATTTACTGTTACAAGTCTTTCAAAAACTTAGCAGCAGAAATAAGCTGTTCATCACATTTAAAGTTTGCTGAAATAAATAACTCACTCACCCTCAACGCCTTCTTGATAGAATCTGTTTAACCTTATCTTCAATATCTTATTTTTATGCCTGATCAAACCCAACAACGCCTAATTTTAATTGACGGCTCCTCCTTTTTATTTCGCGCCTATCATGCTGTTCCCCCCTTAACCAGCCCTCAAGGTGAGCCTACTAATGCGATTCATGGCGTATCTAATATGTTGCGCAAATTACTGACCACCCACAAAACAGCTTACTTTACCGTTGTCTTCGATGCGCCAGGCAAGACCTTTCGTAATGATATGTACGATCAATACAAGGCCAATCGCCCTCCCATGCCTGATGATTTGAGAGTGCAAATAGAGCCATTACATAATCTTATTAGAGCCATGGGCATTCCTTTGATTATGGAATCAGGTGTTGAGGCTGACGATGTTTTAGGTGCTCTAGCTCAGGATGCTGCCAAAAATGGCTTTAATGTAGTTATTTCTACGGGTGATAAAGATATGGCTCAATTAGTAACTGAGCAGATCACCCTAGAAAACACCATGTCAAACACCACCATGGATATTGAAGGTGTTATTGAAAAATTTGGGGTCAAACCAGAACAAATTATTGATTACTTGGCCTTAATGGGGGATACCTCTGATAATATCCCAGGTGTACCCAAAGTTGGACCAAAAACAGCGGCAAAATGGCTGGGGGTTTATGGGACTATGGATAATTTGATTGAAAATGCTGATCAAATTAAAGGTAAGGTTGGGGAAAGCTTACGTGCTAACTTGGACCAATTACCTTTGTCCAAAAAATTAACCACGATAAAGTGTGATCTTGGCTTACCCTATTCAATTGATGATCTAAAATGTAAAGCTCCTGATAAAGCAGAGCTTAAACAGCAGCTTGAGCAATTAGGGTTTTCAGCGTGGACTCGTATGCTTGATGTTCCAGCCGTACAAGCTACCAATAGCACTTCCCCAGCAGAAAACAAAGAAACAGCGACCGAATTAACAACAGAATATGAAACCATTCTTCGTCAAGACCGGTTCGAGCACTGGTTAAAACAATTAAAACGAGCAGAACTATTTGCCTTTGATACCGAAACTACCAGTCTAAATTACACCAATGCAGAAATTGTTGGGGTTTCTTTTGCGATTGAAGCAGGAAAGGCAGCTTATGTTCCTTTAGCGCATAAATACCCTGATGCGCCTGAGCAACTTGATAGAAATAGCATTCTTAATAGCCTAAAACCTTTATTAGAAAATCCTAAGCAACAAAAGCTAGGACAAAATCTTAAATATGATACCAATGTATTGGCTAATTATGGCATTGCACTACAAGGTATAGCTCACGATACCATGCTGGAATCCTACGTTTTTAATAGCACAGCCACTAAGCACAACATGGATGATTTGGCTAAAAAATACTTAGGTGTTGAAACCATTCATTATGAAGATATTGCAGGTAAGGGCGCTAAACAAATTTGCTTTTCTGAAGTCCTACTTGATCAGGCTGGTCCTTATGCAGCAGAAGATGCCGATATTACATTGCGACTGCATCAAACCCTTTCCACAAAATTAAAAAAGTATGACCGGCTACAGAAACTATACAACGAAATTGAGATTCCTTTAATCCCTGTACTTTCAAGCATTGAACGTAACGGTGTATTAATTGATACTCCCATGCTGGATCAGCAAAGTCTGGAACTAGCTAGTCATATTACCGCTATTGAACAACATGCTCATGACTTAGCGGGGCAAATTTTTAATCTTGGCTCGCCTAAACAAATCCAGCAAATACTTTATGATAAGCAAAAATTGCCTATTTTAAAGAAAACCCCTAAAGGTCAACCCTCAACAGCTGAGTCCGTATTACAAGAGCTAGCCATTGACTACCCGTTACCCAAGTTAATTCTTGAGTACCGTAGCATGAGCAAATTAAAATCCACTTATACCGACAAACTGCCTCAACAAGTTAATGATAGAACGGGCAGAGTCCATACCTCTTATCACCAAGCAGTTGCAGCCACAGGTAGACTTTCTTGCTCTGATCCAAACCTACAGAATATTCCTATCCGTAGTGCTGAAGGTCGTAAAATCAGGCAAGCCTTTATTGCACCAAAGAGATATAAATTAATGGCTGCCGATTATTCACAAATTGAATTACGCATTATGGCTCACTTATCTGCAGATGAAGGCCTACTCACGGCCTTTTCTAATGGTATAGATATTCATAGCGCGACAGCCGCTGAAGTGTTTGATGTTAAAGTTGATCAAGTCACCACTGACCTGCGTCGTTCAGCCAAAGCCATTAATTTTGGTTTAATTTATGGCATGTCAGCCTTTGGATTAGCGCAACAATTAGGTCTATCCAGAAAGCAGGCTCAATCTTATATTGATTTATATTTTGAACGCTATCCAGGGGTTAAAAACTATATGGATACCATTCGAGAGCAAGCGAAAGAACAAGGTTATGTGGAAACCTTATTTGGCCGCAGGCTGTATTTGCCTGAAATTCACTCGCGTAATACTGCCCGCAGACAATATGCAGAACGCACGGCCATTAATGCCCCTATGCAAGGCACTGCGGCAGATATTATAAAAATAGCGATGATTAATACTCACCGATGGTTACAGGAAACGCAATCTGAAAATAAAATGATTATGCAAGTGCATGATGAACTAGTGTTTGAGGTTGCTGAATCACAAGTTGACAGTTTTTCTGAGACGATTAGAGACATTATGTGCTCTGCGGCACAGCTAAACGTGCCGTTAATTGTTGATATTGGTGTCGGTGATAATTGGGATGAGGCACATTAAGTACTTGTGCTTTATTAAAAACAACATTTTCAAGAACTAGTATTTAAATTATTCTGACAGCTTAATTCTGGCTTGTAGGAGCGTCCGCCCTCGGCGCGAATAAAACAATGCTCTTTTCTCTCAAAAATCGCGCCGAGGGCGGACGCTCCTACAATATTTCTGTTAAATTAGATATGCTCAGGTACTTAGGAACGTGCACGAAATAACTTGAG
>CAZMQH010000248.1:0-3424 GCA_964568245.1 uncultured Methylomarinum sp. | reverse complement strand
TTTCATGCACGTTCCTTAAATTTGGAAGGGATTTTTAGTGGGAATAAGATTAATAAAGATACCCTAAACTTAACGAATGATACAGGGCAAAAGTATTGGCAGCCCTAATTAAGAAATACTAGCGTGATAAATTCTATTTTACAGTGGCATATTCATCACGTCTTTGTAAGCATCAACCAATTTATTTCTTACCTGTAGCATGGCTTGAAACGACACACTGGCTTTTTGAGAGGCAATCATAACTTCAGCCAGACTGACATCAGGTTCACCCACTTCAAATGATTTTGATAATGCGCCCGATGCTTTTTGTGTGTTATTAACAGAATCGATAGAATCTTTTAGCATCGCAGCAAAATCAGAACCGCCTTCAGTTTCTGCAGGCGGTATAGGTTTGCTAGATGCTTCAATCGACATGGTTCGCATCTGGGCTAACACTTGGTTTATATTTATATCACTCATCTCATTCTCTCACCGTTTTCACAGGGTATGTCATGCTTTAAATCTACCTTTTCCATAAAATACAAGCATTTTCCGAGCCAACACCAAAAAATTGACACTCAAATATCTTTTTAAAGACTAGCAAGGGACTGCAACACCTGCATCTTTCATTCTTGCAATTTTGTATCGCAAAGTTCTTGGACTAATCCCTAGCTTCTCAGCTGTAATTTTTCGACTGCCATTTACATCACGCAATGTTTGCAAAATAATATTTTCCTCAGCCGAGCGCACGCTATCACCCAAACAGGATCCAACACTAGCTACAACAGGCATTTCAAAAACAGAGTTTGATATAATTTTGACCGGTTCAGCATTCGCAATAGCAGGATTAATAAGTAATAATTGCTCATCCATATCGCCTTCAAAAACCAAACACTCTGGCAAGATATAGCCTTTCTGATTCAAAATAAGCGCACGTTGCACTACATTTTCTAACTCCCTCACATTCCCTGGCCAACTATAACTTTGCATAACAGCTGCCGCTTCTTCTGTAAAAACAGGTAACGCTTTTCCTTCTTTCCAGTGTTTTTTCACCAATGCCATTGCCAGCGGCAATATATCTCCAACTCTTTCTTTTAATGCAGGAATTTTAATTGGAAAAACACTGAGACGATAATACAAATCCTCTCTAAACAGACCATTCTCAACCTGTTCTTTTAAATTGCGATTAGTTGTCGCCAAAATTCTGACGTTTAATGCAATTGTATTTTGTCCTCCTAGCCGTTCAACTTCTTTTTCCTGCAAAACTCTTAACAACTTTGCTTGTAAGCCTATATCCATTTCTGATATTTCATCCAGCAACAAAGTCCCATCTTGCGCCTGCTCAAACTTACCTGGTGTAGAGTGTACTGCCCCCGTATAAGCCCCCTTTTCATAACCAAAAAGTATCGCTTCCAACATGTTTTCGGGGATCGCGGCACAATTAATCGCAACAAAGGGGCCACTATGATACAAAGAATTCTGATGAATAAAACGGGCCACCACCTCTTTCCCGGTGCCACTCTCTCCTTGCAATAAAACGGTCACATCTGTTTTTGCTACTTTTGTTGTCAAAGCATAAAGTTGCTTCATTTTTGGATCAAAAACAATTCTTTCACTTGATTGAGAAGATTCAATCATGACAAATTTAGCGACTTTCCCGACTAAGGCTGAAGCTTCAAAAGGCTTAATTAAATAATCAGCTGCACCTGATTGCATTGCCTCTACTGCTTTTGGAATAGTGCCATAAGCTGTCATTAATACCACAGGCGTTTCAGGATGCATTTGTTGCATATTATTCAACAACTGAAAACCATCCATTACTGGCATTTGAATATCACTCACCACCAGCCTAAAATTATTTTTTGCCAATTTACTGAGTGCTTCTGTGCCGTTATTAGCGTAAAGAACTTTATAACCTTCAAGTTCTAGGGTGTCACACAGCGCTTCACACAAATCAAGGTCATCTTCAACCACTAACACATCATACTGCTTCATAATTGCTCTCCATTGGCTGACAGCCATCTTCTGACAAAGTTGTAATATATTGATTAATACAAGGTAAAAGCAAAGTGAATAACGTGCCCTCCCCTTTTTTAGAGTCACATTTAATTGATCCGCTATGCGCTCTAATAACACTATCGACTACCGCTAAACCTAATCCAGTCCCTTTTACTTTAGTCGTATAAAAAGGTTCAAATAACCGCTGCTGTGTCTCACTATCTATACCTGAGCCATTATCTTGCACTTGAATTTGTAAACTGGTTTCGTCTCGCTGACTCAATCTCATCGTTATCACACCCACATCATCTACTTTCGCTTCAACTGCATTATTAAGTAAGTTCATTACCGCCCCTAACAAAGCATCTTCATTGCCCAGCATGACATCCGCTTGAACCTTACTTTCAAGGGTAAACATCAACTTATTATTTAAAGTAAGGTCATGCATATTGTCATTAACCTTCTCCATAAAATGTTGTAATGAAAAGACATCCATCGCTAGCCGCCCTTCTTTGGCAAAAATAAGCATATCGTTAACTTGTCTTTCCAAATAATGAAGTCGTTCAAGAATTTTATTAGAAAACTTAATTCGACTGACATCAGCAACTGAGTCTTTATTCATTTGAGAGGCATATAAAATAGCCGTAGACAGAGGGGTACGAACCTGATGAGCCATACTCGCCACCATTTCTCCCATGGCTGACAAGTGTTTTTGCTGGTTAACCATATCTTGCAATGAGCGCAATTCGCTCACATCAGATAATAAAATAATTTGACCTGTTTCATTATTGAGTACATTTTGAGTGACACTGACTCTTGTACCATTTCTCAGTTGACGCTCATGTGGATTATCAAAAACAGCAATCAAACTACGCTGAACAACTGCTGACCAGTTTTGACCAATTAATGGCTCACCCAGGTATTTAATGGCAATATCATTACAATCAACCACTCGGTTTTCTGCATTTAAAACAATAACGGCTGCTGGTAATGCTGCCAAAATCTGTTGTAAACGGTCCGCTAGTTTTTCTTTTTCAATAAGCGTTTTTAGGCGTTCAGTCCGTGCGGCCGCCAACTCTTTACTTAAAGTCGCAACCTGCGCCTGTAGCCCTTGATAAGATTCAGATAAACTTTGAGAAAGCTCATTAAAAAGCTGAAAAGCATCCGTCAGCTTTTCTGTTTTTAAGGCTTGGGGATTCACTGGATTATTCATATCTAATCTTTGCTTTTGTTAGTTACCTGAAGTAAAAGCAAAAATCAGACCAACTTAATTAACCAATACATTTCAATTAGTTAACCTATTATTGTCAATATATTGACTTAAAAACATCGGCTCAAGTCCAATTATTTTGATACAAGCATTTCTGATGACTAAAGTGGCTCTTTTGAATTTGAAGAGGGTAAACAATTTTTATTTATTTTAGAAAAATCTAATTTCCCCGTCAGT
>CAZMQH010000247.1:0-3428 GCA_964568245.1 uncultured Methylomarinum sp. | reverse complement strand
CAGAAACAAAAATCCTACGCAATATGGGTATATTCATTACTTGCAAGTCCCTAAACATGCTGTAGACGCTGACAATATTATTAATAAAGCGGATAAGGCAATGTATATTTCAAAGAAAAAAGGAGGAAATTCTATTAATATTTATCAAGAATAGAGATTAAGATAAATAATCAATAGAGTTTTATCATCTTAATAAGCTATGATGGCCATAAAATATGGCAAATGCAGGAATATTAAAATTCCCAGCCTTAAGCTTATCCCTTAAATCTTAAAAAGAAAATAAATGGTCTCGGATTCTGATCAAGAAAATAATACCCCATCAATAATAGATCCTTATGCTCAGCGGGAAGCTGAAAAATATGAGAACCCTATTCCTAGTCGCGAACTTATTCTTCAATTAATTGAAGATATTGGGGAGCCTCTACGGCGTCAACAAATTGCTAAAAAATTTGGACTTGAGTCAGCAGATAATCTAGAAGCATTGCGTCGGCGTTTACGAGCAATGGAAAGAGATGGGCAGTTAATATTTAATCGTAGGCAAAAATATTGCTTGGTCAACAGCCAAGATTTGATTGCAGGTAGAGTATTAGGCCATGCTGATGGGTTTGGCTTTGTAAAACCTGATGATGGTTCAGCTGATTTGTTTCTTTCGCCAAGAGAGATGAGATCTCTTATGCATAATGATCGAGCTGTAGTCAGAGTGGCTGGACTTGATAGAAAAGGGCGTAGAGAAGGTGCCGTAGTTGAGATACTTGAGCGCAATACTCATCAAGTGGTAGGTCGCTTAATTCAGGAAAGAGGTTTAAGCTTTGTTGCCCCTGATAATAATAAAATCACCCAGGATATTTCGATACCTAAGGATGAATTAGGTAAAGCAAAGAAAGGTGAAATTGTTGTTGCTGAAATTATTCAATACCCAAGTAATCATCGACACCCTATCGGACGTATTGTTGAAGTATTAGGCAGTCATATGGCACCTGGTATGGAAATAGACATGGCTTTGCGTTCACATGATTTGCCTTTCCAATGGCCTGCAGAACTTTTACAAGAAACCAAACATCTAAGCAAAGAAGTCCCAGAAGACGCTAAGGAAGATAGAACAGATATCAGAAATCTGCCACTAGTGACCATTGATGGTGAAGATGCACGTGATTTTGATGATGCTGTTTATTGTAAAAAAACAGCTAAAGGCTGGAAGCTTCTAGTTGCTATTGCAGATGTATCGCATTATGTACAAGTGAATACAGCCCTTGATGCAGAAGCTAAGAATAGAAGTACCTCGGTCTATTTTCCTGAGCAAGTGATTCCGATGCTCCCGGAAATCTTATCTAATGGTTTATGCTCGTTAAATCCAGAAGTTGATCGCTTATGTATGGTATGTGAACTATATATAAATGAAGAAGGGCGAGTGATTCGCTCTGGTTTCTTCAATGCCGTGATGCGTTCCCACGCACGTTTAACTTATACCAATGTTGCAAAAATATTAGTTGATGGTCATAAAGGGTTAACTAAAAAATATTCAGCTTTAGTCCCCCAATTAGAAGAGCTTTATAATCTGTATAAAGTGATGCGGAAGCAGCGTGAAGCCCGGGGTGCCATGGATTTTGATACCCAAGACACCCAAATTATATTTGCTAAAAACCGAAAAATAGAAAAAATTGTTCCTACTCAACGGAATGATGCGCATAAATTAATTGAAGAATTTATGATTACGGCTAATGCAGCAGCGGCTCGTTTTCTTATTCGTAAAAAAATGCCACATTTATTACGGGCTCATGAAGGTCCGGGAACAGAAAAATTATTAAACCTTAAAAGTTTTTTAAATGAACTAGGACTAGTCTTAGGTGGCGGTAATAAACCCACACCTTTAGACTATATGCACTTACTTGAGTTAGTACAGGGGCGTGCTGATGCGCATTTAATTCAAACCGTATTGTTACGCTCAATGTCTCAGGCTGTTTATAGTCCTGAAATAAAAGGGCATTTTGGTTTGGCTCTTGATGCTTATGCTCATTTTACCTCACCGATTAGGCGCTACCCTGACTTGCTTGTTCATAGAGCCATCAAACATTGTTTGTTAGGGAAACCTGCTAATAGCTTCTTTTATGGTTTGCCCGATATGGTGGTGTTAGGCGAACATTGCTCAACTAATGAGCGACGAGCCGATGAAGCAACAAGAGATGTTGTTAACTGGCTTAAATGTGAATACATGATGGATAAGGTCGGGGAAGACTTTAAAGGGATTATAACGGCTGTTACCGGCTTTGGTTTTTTTGTTGAACTGGAAAACATCTATGTAGAGGGTTTAGTTCATATCACCAACTTACCTCAGGATTTCTTCCATTTTGATGCTAAAACACACCAATTAACAGGTGAACGCACCAATATTCGATATAGACTGGGTGATAAAGTAAAAATAAAAGTCGCTAGAGTTAATTTAGATGACAAGAAAATTGATTTTGACCTATTGGATCAGCCAAAATCAACCCACTCAAAAAAGGGTGCTGAAAAAACTAAGGCTAAATCAAAAGATAAAGCTAAGGATAAAAGAAAATCGAAAGGGAAGTCTAAATTTTCTAAATCGAAAGCCAAATCAAAAGATACAACTAAAAATCCAGTAAAAAAGAAAGTGACCAAGGCTAAAAAACCAAGTAACAGAAAGAATAGCTAAATATGAATGTGACTAAAATATTTGGTATTCATGCCGTACAAGCGGCATTAGATTTTTCGGCTGATAAAATAAAGCATATTTGGGTTGATAACCAACGGCAAGACAAACGACTACAACCTTTACTAAAGCAATTAAAAGGTTTAAGTCTAAATATAGAGAAGGCCGATAGAAAACGCTTAGATAAATTAACCGATGGCAAAAACCATCAAGGTATCGTAGCGGAAGTCGAATTACCAGGGGTTCATTCAGAAGAAGAGCTTAAACATAGGGTTACTACTATGGATGATATGCCTTTTTTTCTAATTTTAGACCAAGTTCAAGACCCTCATAATTTAGGTGCGTGTTTACGATCTGCTGATGCCGCTGGTGTTCATGGCGTTATTATTACCAAAGATAATTCAGCAGGTATAACCCCTACTGTATGCAAGGTAGCGAGTGGTGCCGCTGAAACCATGCCTGTCTATCAGGTTACTAATTTAGCAAGAACCTTGCGATGGATGAAAGAACAAAATATTTGGATTGTGGGTTCAACTGGCGATACAGATCAATCCATCTTTAAAACAGATCTAAATATGCCTTTAGCCATTGTGATGGGGACTGAAGGAACAGGAATGAGGCGGTTGACTCAAGAGCAATGTGATTTTTTAGTCAAAATCCCTATGGTTGGGCAAGTAGAAAGCTTAAATGTATCGGTTGCCGCAGGTATCATGATATATGAAGCTTTTAAGCAACGAATAAATTAAAAAAATAAAATAAA
>CAZMQH010000246.1:0-3439 GCA_964568245.1 uncultured Methylomarinum sp. | reverse complement strand
ATAAGTGGGTGGAAAGCACTAAATTGTGAACCTAGACTTCGCGTGAAGATCTTAGTTTTTGACCCCCTCTTTTCCAAAGAGGGGGTCAAAAGCAGAATACTTTTACGACGACCTCCAGGCTCTTAAGTAATAACAGTCGGCTCTGTTCTACCTGTACGCTTTTTAACTTCACTGAACTGTTCAGCCAAATTAATCAAAAATGCCAATGCATCTTGAGCATCTTGACCATGCTTACTCGCATCAGCCTCATATTTTTCTAAATAAATTCTTAAAGTTGCACCTACCGTACCGGTTCCTGATAAGCGGTAAATAATCCTTGACCCATTCTCAAAACCTATTCTGATCCCTTGGTTATTACTTATGCTACCATCAATAGGGTCAGTGTAACTAAATTCATCTGCATACTTAACCGTGTATTCAGCAAACGTTTTACCTGCTAATTTAGGTAACTGCTCACGTAAATGATCGACAATACCGTTAGCAATATCCATATCCACCGCTTCATAATCATGGCGACAATAAATATCACGCCCGTAAGCCTGCCAATGATCTGTCACAATATCTTCAACTGACTGACGTTTTTTAGCAATTAAATTTAACCAAAACAATACCGCCCACAAACCATCTTTTTCTCTGACATGGCTAGAGCCTGAACCAAAACTTTCTTCACCACATAAAGTAATTTGGCCATCATCTAAAAGATTACCAAAATACTTCCAACCTGTTGGTGTTTCAAAGCAAGGTATTCCCATCTTCTCTGCAACACGATCAACCGCTTGACTGGTAGGCATTGATCTAGCCACACCTGAAATACCTTTAGCATAAGCAGGAATACACGTTGCATTAGCAGCCATAATGGCTAAACTATCACTGGGTGTAACAAATATATTAGCCCCCATCACCATATTACGGTCACCATCCCCATCAGATGCCGCACCAAAAACAGGAGGGTTATCACCAAACATGGTCGTGGTTAATTCTTTCGCATGCGCCATATTGGGATCAGGATGGCCACCGCCAAAATCTTCTAAGGGAATGCCATTAATAACCGTCCCTTTTGGTGCACCTAAAACATCCTCTAAAATACGCTTAGCATAAGGCCCGGTAATCGCATGCATGGCATCAAAACATAAAGTAATATAGTTTGATGAAATACAATTTTTTAATAAATCAAAATTAAAAATGCTCGCCATTAAGTCAGCATAATCATCTACCGGGTCAATAATGGTAATCGTCAGATCATCAATTTTCTGCTGCCCGATGTTATCTAAGTCAACATTAGCAATATCTGCTATCTTATATTCGGTAATGGTGGTGGAATTTTCGTACAATGCATCGGTAAACTTTTCAGGGGCAGGGCCGCCATTACTGACATTGTATTTAATCCCGAAATCTTCATCAGGGCCGCCAGGGTTGTGACTTGCAGATAAGATAATTCCGCCAAAGGCTTGGTTTTTTCTAATAATATGAGAGGCTGCTGGAGTTGATAATAACCCTCCCTGCCCAATAATAAGTTCACTAAACCTATTAGCAGCAGCAATTTTTATAATCACTTGGATTGCTTCGCGGTTAAAATAACGCCCATCCCCGCCTAAAACGAGCGATGAACCTTGAAAACCAGTCAATGAATTAAAAATTGACTGTACAAAATTCTCTAAATAGTTGGTTTGTTGAAAAACAGTAACTTTTTTTCTTAACCCTGAAGTACCAGGTTTTTGATCTGAATAAGGAGTAGTAGAGAGACTATTTATTTTCATTTTTAACCTTCACGACATTATTAATGTGCCATTAAAATACACCAAATCTTTCCCTAATTGTAATTTTTTTATGAGACCAGCCCTGCTTTATAGTTTATTAATACTCATTTTTAACTGTATTTCTACCCCAGTTCATGCTGACAAGCCCATCTGGATATCCATAGACACGAGCAAGCTACGCCTTGAAGTAAAACAAGGTAACAAAACCCTAGTTGTTATGAAAAACATTGCTATTGGGAAAAATGGAGCTGGGATAAAAAAACACAGGGGGGATGATATTACGCCGTTAGGTTCATATACTATCGGCTGGATAAATAATAATAGCCGCTTTCAGCGGTTTTTTGGCCTCACTTACCCATCCTTACAAAATGCCAGAACGGCCTTACTCAATGGGTCTTTAACTGACAATGAATATAGCAAGATCATCAAAGCTCATCGAAGCAAACAAATTCCACCCCAAAACACCATGATTGGTGGCCATATTGGAATTCATGGCTTAGGTACGGCTGATGAAAAAGTCCATAAATTATTTAATTGGACGAATGGCTGTATTGCATTAACCAATAAACAAATCAATCTATTGGCTCAATGGGTTGGCAAAGGTACGGTTGTTAAAGTAGAATGAACTCAGGAAAGGCGTAAACAACATCCATAATTTTAGGAATAAGAAAATGATAAAAGCATTAAAAATTTCAGCAATCGTTCTTACAGCTGGTTTAGCTACGGGTTGTACTACTTCACCATCACCTATTGCTGACTTACAGTCGCAACTTGATACGCTAAATACGAGTGTCTCTACTGCTTCTACTGATTCTGCAAAAGCCTTAGCGGCTGCATCTGCTGCTGAAGCAAGGGCATCTGCTGCTGAAGCTGCTGCTAATCGTGCGGCTCAATATGCTCAAGACACAAACAGTAAGCTTGATCGTATGTTCAAAAAATCAATGATGAAATAATTCATCATTATGTCTCACGCACCATACACCTATAAGACTGGTGCGTGAAGCATAGCTAACTATTTTATTTTTTGTCTTGTCTTGTCTATCTCATCCTCTAATGAGGAAAAACACTTTCAAAAATAGCAACAAGAATCATCAGTGTTCCCCTATTAACTCTACCCGTGGCACCACCCTAGCCACAAGAGATATCATAAAGGACTGCAAAGACATTCCTATTAAATTTCATTTTGAACTGCCCGAATAGTATATGAGCTGATACGGGTTATTCTTGCCTGAAAGAATAATGGATTCACAAAACAATCTCGTTTTTGGGCGAGTTGCTGCCTTTTCTCTAGGGTCTCATTATATTTTTTTTCCGATGGATGGATCAATTCTGGCTGCTGTATTTTTGAAACGTTTTCAAACACACGCATTAGATTGTAACTCATCGCTGTCAGATGCATTTGATTCTTAAGTGAGTATTATTCGAAGACTAGGCTTTAGTTTCCTTAAAATTGCTTGCCTTTGTTTTCTTACACGCTGTATGCTTCGACTCCTGTATTTATCTCATGAGGGGCATCAAAAGGGATGGACTCAACCAATAAAGATCAAGAAGACAAGGGGGTAAGTCAGCTTGATTTGCTTAATTTGTACCTGACCCCATTTATGTGACCCCATTTATGACCGTTTATTCACTCTTCTGATTCAAAGATCTCTTGCCTATCTTTTCACGCCTGACTACTTTCT
>CAZMQH010000245.1:0-3456 GCA_964568245.1 uncultured Methylomarinum sp. | reverse complement strand
TAGCAAATGCCCCTTGTGTCTCAGGCTGTTTATTTTGCTGCAATGGTCTTTGTTGTCCCCCAGTATTTTGTTTCTTTGCCATACCTTTAACTAATGATTTGTCATCTGCATTGCGCTTCATTGAAAGGGCTATTCGTTTACGGACAATATCAATTTCCATCACTTTGACTTTGACCATTTCGCCGGTTTTTACTATATCCCTAGGGTCTTTAACAAAAACATCGGCTAAATGAGAGATATGCACTAAGCCGTCTTGATGTACGCCAATATCGACAAATGCGCCAAAGTTGGCGACATTTGTTACCACTCCTTCAAGCAGCATACCTTCTTTTAGGTCTGATATTTTTTCAACACCTTCTTTAAATTGTACGCTTTTAAATTCTGGGCGAGGGTCTCTGCCTGGTTTTTCTAATTCCTGCAGGATATCAACCACGGTAGGTAAACCGAAGCTTTCATTGATGTAGTTTGCTGCGGTTAAGCCGCGTAAAAAACTACTTTGACCAATTAATTCTTTAATAGGTTTCCCTGTTTCTTCAATAATGGCGTTAACAATGGGGTAAGCTTCAGGGTGCACTGATGAGGCATCCAGTGGGTTTTTTCCTGCCATAATACGTAAAAAACCTGCCGCTTGTTCATAGGCTTTATCCCCTAAACGAGGGACTTTTTTAAGTTGTTTGCGGTCATTAAATGGGCCATTTTCATCACGGAAGGCAACAAGATTTTCAGCAACCGTTGCGCTTAAGCCAGATACTTGTTTAAGTAATGAGGCGGATGCGGTATTAACATCAACTCCTACCGCATTTACACAGTCCTCAATCACGGTATTTAAACTACGGGCCAGCTGCACTTGGTTAACATCATGTTGATATTGGCCTACACCAATTGATTTTGGCTCAATTTTAACCAGTTCAGCCAGAGGATCTTGTAAACGTCTGGCGATGGATACAGCACCACGAATAGTCACATCTAACTCAGGAAATTCTTTAGCTGCTAATTCAGAAGCAGAGTAAACAGAAGCGCCGGCTTCTGAAACGATGATTTTTTGAAACTTCAAATCTTTATGTTGCTTCATTAAGTCGGCAACTAATTGATCTGTTTCTCTTGAGCCTGTGCCATTACCAATACTGACTAAATCAATATGATGTTTTTGAATTAATTTTGCTAAGGTATTAATCGATGCATCCCATTGATTTCTGGGGGCGTGAGGATAAATAGTATCAAAATCGAGTAATTTTCCAGTAGGATCAACAACCGCTACTTTTACCCCTGTACGAATACCAGGGTCAAGCCCCATCGTCGCTTTAGGGCCCGCGGGTGCGGCAAGTAACAAGTCTTTAAGGTTGTCTGTAAATACTTTAATGGCTTCCAATTCGGCTGCTTCACGTAGCCGTAGCTTTAAATCTAAATCAATACGAGTAAATAACTTGATTTTCCAGCCCAGCCTAGCGGCTTCAGCTAACCATGCATCGGCTGGAGATGAGGTGTTAGTGACTTTAATATGACGTGCAACTAGTTGAGCGCAAAGTTGATGCTCTTCTTTATCATCTACGCCAGGTTTTAAGCTGATAGATAACAAGTCTTCATTTCGGCCTCTAAACAAGGCTAGGGCTCGGTGTGAGGGGATTTTATTGATGGCTTCTTGATAATCAAAATAGTCTTTAAATTTTGCACCTTCAGTTTCTTTGTCTTTAACGACTGTTGAATGCATAATACCTTTGTCCCAAATGCGTTCACGCAGTTCGGTCAATAAATCAGCATCTTCTGAGATACGCTCCATAATGATTTGTTTGGCACCATTTAATGCGGCAGCTACATCATTAATACCTTTTTCTGCATCAATATAGTCAACAGCAATTTGATCTGGAATAATGCTACGATCATCAAAAATAGCATTAGCTAGCGGCTCTAGCCCTGCTTCTCTGGCTATTTGAGCTTTGGTTCTACGTTTTTGTTTATAAGGTAGATACAAATCTTCAAGTAATGTTTTTGTCTCGGCCTGAATGATTTTTTGTTCTAGTTCTGTTGTTAACTTTCCCTGAGACTTAATGCTTTCAAGAATAGTTTCTCTACGACTATTTAATTCTCGTAGATAGTTTAAGCGCTCATCAAGAAAACGCAGCTGAATATCATCTAACCCACCAGTGACTTCTTTTCTATAACGAGAGATAAAGGGGACGGTTGCACCTTCATCAAGCAATGTAACAGCTGCTTCTACTTGTTTAATGTTGACTGATAATTCTTTGGCAATGTGCTGGATAACATCCATATTATATTTATTCAAAGGGTAAGAGGGTTAGAAAAATGCATTGTATCAGTAATGGTCTCAGCTGTATTTCAAATGCTGTATTATTACACTCTAAAGTTTTATATTGAGAGAAAAAATGAAATCAAGAGAGCGCCGGCAAGGCATTGTTTTAGTCCATACAGGGGAAGGGAAAGGCAAATCCTCCAGTGCTTTTGGTATGGTGTTTCGTGCTGCAGGCTGGGGGATGAAAGTCTGCGTGATTCAATATATTAAGGGAAAATGGCAAACGGGTGAGCAAAAATCGGCAGAACGGTTTGATAATATTGAATGGCATGTGTTGGGGGATGGCTTTACTTGGGATACCAAAAATCCAGAACAAGATATTAAAACCAGTCGTGAGATATGGGAATTCAGTAAACAGAAAATTCTCTCAGAAGAATATGACTTTGTCCTATTAGACGAAATTAATTACTGTTGTGGCTATCACTGGATTGCCGGGCAAGAAATAGCTGATTTTATTCGGGATGAGAAGCCGTCGTGGATGCATTTGGTGATGACGGGGCGTAATGCCGCAACTGAAGTGATTGAAGTGGCTAATACGGTAACTGAAATGAGGAAATTAAAGCATGCTTATGCGGATGGAATTAAGGCCGCTCAGGGTGTTGAGTTTTAAATTAAAAATAGAATCATTGCGTATATTTGATTTTTATAATATAGTGATTTCAAGTTAAATAGTTATAAAAAGTAAGTTAATTAATTAGGAGAGAGAAATGGGTGAATTAGGCGGCGCACAAAAAATGATGATTGCAATTGGTTTAGTTTTTGCCATCGGTTTCTTCATGGTAGGTTCTAATAAAGAACAGTCTGATGATGAAAGAAAAATAGCAGCAATGATTCGTGACAGAGCTAATATGAACCGAATCGCTACATTAAAGTGCCCTCAGTTAATAAAGAAACACACTGGAACACAAATTACCTCTTTAGTGGCTAATACTAAAACGGATAACTCAAGTTATTTAACGTATGAGTATAAAGGTGAAGGGGATGACAACTTTAAAGATGCAAGTTGTACTTTATCAGCATCTGACACTGGTTTTCATATTACTAGCATCGTGATTGATGGTAACAACCTAGCGACTCAATAAAAAGATTGGATATAGAAAATTAGAATAACCTGAGTTTATGACGGTATCGTTTGAATTCAGGTTTTT
>CAZMQH010000244.1:0-3473 GCA_964568245.1 uncultured Methylomarinum sp. | reverse complement strand
ATGTGCTTTCTTGAGTAAAGCGATCGTTGCTTTACTCAAGAAAGCACATCAGCAGTAACTAAATGACAGGAAGAGGATAGGTATGCCTTAAATGTAGAAAAATCTGAAAATCACGGCTAATACAGCCGAAAAGCACAAGATTAACAGATTTTATTTTTTTAAAAATGCAAGTGAGAATTATTAGCAAATACAGGCTTGTAAAATCAGCAGTTTTGCAAGAGGCTCAATAGTAGGGTGATTTTAAATGGCATGCATACCAAACCAACAAGCTAACTCTTTCTGGTTAGATCACATAGAACAATGGCAGTTATCAGAACTGTCTCAAGCCGCTTATTGTCGAAAGCATGGTTTATGCCAGTAAAAATTTAGTGATCGAAAGCGACAATCAGGTTTTCGTGTAGAAAGCCCTGATACTTCGACTGGTTTTACATGCGTACAGATTGATACGGGTATTCCATTCTCTGTTTCTGCTGGCATCGGGTTATCTTTACGGATTGACATTACATTTCCCATATTAATAAGTTACACTTCACTGTACTATAGTTTTTCCTTTTCTCATTTACCAATAATTTCTTATGCCAGCCCCATACTCGATAGATATTCGAAAAAAAGTGATCAACGCTATTGAAATAGACAAGCAAAGTAAACCTGATATAGCGAAACGTTTCGCTGTTTCTTATTCTTTCGTTCATAGCTTATGGCGATATTATCAGGAAACTGGCACATTTGAAGCCAAAAAAGTAGGTGGGCATGTCGCTCCAAAAGTAGATAGCACTGGGGGGCTTGAGATAAAAACATGGCTAATAAAAGAGCCTGATTTAACACTCAATGACCTGTGTGATCGATATGCTGAGCACTTTGGCATTAGTATGGGGAAAAGATCAATGGATAGAGCGCTTAAGCGTATGAATATTCGGTATAAAAAAAAGTCCATACGATCCAGATAAATACAGTGATCGAACTAAACAGATAAAAATAGACTATTGTGCAACCATCGCAGATATTCCGACCGACAAACTCATTTTTCTTGATGAAATGGGTACAGGACTCAATCTTTCACCTCTTTATGGGCGTGCGCCGTCAAATCAGCGTGTGTATGATGAAGCTCCCGTTGCTAGAGGGCAGCGTATTAGCTTGGTTGGCGCGATGTCATCATCAGGCATGAAAACCGCTTTAAATTTTGAAGGTACCATGACAGGACTTGTATTTATTTACTTTTTGAAGCATTTCCTTTGTCCTCTACTCGCTAAAGGGGACTATGTTGTGATGGATAATGCCTCTGTTCACAAAGTAGGTGAGGTTCAGGAGCTTATTCAAAAAACAGGAGCAAAGCTTATTTATCTTCCGCCTTATTCACCAGACCTTAATCCAATTGAATTGGCATGGAATAAAATTAAACAATCCTTACGTAAAAAAAGGCCTCGAACTGTTGATACGTTATATCAAGCTTATGCTGAAGGTTTAAAATGCATCAGTAAAGATAATGCTCAGAGCTTTGTTAATCACTCAATGAAGTTCGTTACTTAAGGGAGGCAGTAACAAATAATATACCCACCTCTCTTGTCTTTTTATCCCTCCTTGGCTCTTCTCAATCGGCACATAGAATGACTATGCTTCTCTTGAGAAGAGCCAAGGAGAAATAAAAATCCTGCGAGATATAGGTACATTATTTATTACTGACTCCCTAAGTGGGGCATATGATAGCTGAACACGCTTCGCTTGCCCCTGGTTATTGAGAAGTTACCTGATAATGGCGCTGATTTTACAGATAAATTCAGCAGCAAAAAGAACAAAGTCAGTGGGAATCATAAATTTAATAAAGCGTGTTTAGCTGATAAAACCGATCATCGCTGTCGTGAAACCTGACAATTAACTCGCTGATTTAACGATATTCAAAAGCAACTCAAAACTTTTCTTGCTAGAACCCTCAACAGATTTCATGATTTCGACCCCTTTGCTGTTATCCTGAGTTTTGTCACTAAAGACGGCAATAGCCGATTGTAACCCAGTATGCACATTTTTATGTTCTTCCGTAATAAGGGAAACTTCATTTCGCTTATCTGCTAATATTGTTGTAGAAACTTGATTAAACCACTTCCCAAAACGACAGGAATTATGATCCACAACAGTCACATCATCTTGCTTCGTGAAAGCGTTGTAACCATCAATTTTCAAACAAATATGATCAATCTTTCCAATACTGACACTAGTGGCATTAGTCACATGAAAGGTTTTACCCGTGATATTTTGAGAGTAACTTGATACATCTGCAAGTGATGCTTTAAAGCTATCTAAAACACCTATAATGGAGCTTGATTCAGCACTAAACACTTTGCTTATTTCAGTTATACTCACTGAGTTTTTCTGTAAAGAAGCGATATTCACTTCAACTTCTTGAGTTGCATTTTGAGTATGCTGGGCAAGCTGACGAACCTCATCAGAAACAACTGCAAACCCCCTCCCATGCTCACCTGCTCTTGCCGCTTCGATAGCTGCGTTTAACGCCAGTAAATTAGTCTGGTCAGAGATACCTTTTATAAGGTTAATGATGTTGTTAATTGAGGTGACGCTATCGTTCAACGAGGTTGAATTATCATTTAGACCAGAGGTATATTTTTGAATATTTTCTATAGAACTAGATATAACAGTTGTTTGGCCGGATAAATCATCAATACGTTCAACTGTTTTCTTGTTTAAGGCATTGATTTCAGAAAGATTGAATAAGTTTTCATCAATAGAACTTTGGAGAAATACCATACCATCACCATAGCTGTTGAGTGCTAGGTTAAACATATCATTATTTACTTTAGATGTATCCTCCGCTGATTTACAAGTGCTCAATTCTTCTTCAAGTAGTTGAATCTGGTTTTGTAACACTAATTTTTCTGCTAGAAGATTATTAATTTCTTTTAAATGTTCTTTTTGTAGATCTGCTATCTTTTTAGCACCAAACATAATGTGTCTCTCTTAATTGCGGTGAGGTAGATTAAATATATAATATAATTCTAGCCTATTTTTAAACTTTTACACACCTAACTTAAGTTCTTATGAATAATTAATTTATGAGCTTAGGGACTTGCGCTGAAAATCAGGGAAACGGAGCGACAGCGAAGTGATGATTTTTTGTCCGCAGTAGGCGCTAGGGAACAAGCTGAAGCTAAGTGAATATAGCACGCGAGGGAGGCAAAACTTTATCCCGATAAGCTGTCAAGTCAGTGAGGTAAGCTTTAACGGAGCGGCTTTTGTGCGGGTTGAAGCTGGATGCAAGACGTACTGGGGCACTTTATTAATTCGCCCGTGCGAAATGAGTCTTAGGACATGAATGTCCTAAGATGATATGTAGTGACGGATGGCGCGCTAACTGCAAAGGAAAAGCAAGAAGATATAAAATACAATATTTCAAAACCATTGCATATTGACTGACGGGGAAATTAGATTTTTCTAAAATAAATAAAAATTGTTTACCCTCTTCA
>CAZMQH010000243.1:0-3483 GCA_964568245.1 uncultured Methylomarinum sp. | reverse complement strand
AATGCCTGTAAGCTTTATTTGAGGGTAAAATCAACGCCGAAACTTTAGTCATAACCGCTAATTTAGATGATGTACTATCAGTTTATAACGATTGAGCCTATGAATTCAGGGGTGAATATTTTAATGGTAGGGTGTTTGTGCTATCTATTGACTTTGACTGTAGCAAGTCTTTTTAGGGTGTTTGATGGAATTCTGAAAGAAGTTAAAGATCTTCTGCTAGTGAGAATTTAAGGTTGTTATAGGGCTGGAGAAGGGGAGTAACTCTGCCACATCCTTGTGGTCGAGTTTAGTATTGTACAGGGTTAATGTTTAATATTTTTCCAGTATTCTTTTTTCAGTAGGTAGGCAATGATACAAAATATCAGTAGGTAAAATAAAACATATTTACCTAGACGTTGTCTTTCCAATTGCACAGGTTCACCAACATAAACTAGAAAGTTGACTAGCTCAGTTACAAATTGGTCAAACTGTTGACGAGATAAAGTGCCTTCTGTTTTGGTTTTTAAATACGAAATGACATTTTCACCGTGGGATTTTTCCATCACAGCAGTTTGTTCGCCTTGTAATTTCCAGAGCATGTTAGGCATACCAACATCTTTAAAAACAGTGTTGTTTGAGCCAAAAGGTTTGCTTTTATCGGTATAGAAGCCTTTTAAGTAGGTATATAGCCAGTCTGCTCCTCGGACTCTAGAGATAAGAGATAAGTCAGGAGGGTTGGTTCCAAACCATTTTTTTGAATCACGCTCATTCATTGCAGTAAGCATTGGGTCATAAATGTTGGCGCCTTCTGGAGCAATCTCTGCTAATACAATCTCTTCATCAATCTCTAAATCCATGGCAATACGTTTGTATCGCATGTATTTGGCAGAGTGACAGCCTAAACAGTATTGAACATAGTGTTTTGCCCCTTTTTGTATCGAAGAAAAGTCTTCCAAGTCGATATCAACAGATAATAATTTAACACCGCCCGAAGCAAAGGAGCTGAGGGGTAATAAAAGTAATAATGTATATAATATTTTTTTCATAATCACTCAAAGCTCTCTTTTAGTTTTTTTAGTAAGCGAGATGCTACGTGCTTAATACCTGTTTTGTTGGGTGATACTGGAAATGCAGTCGCTCCCCAGCTAGTTTTCATAGGTTTATGAATGGTCATCTCTTCAAGTGCATCAACTAATGCAGTATATTTTTCTTCTGCATCTGCTTCGTGAGTGACTCTTTTTGGTACAGGTTTGGTTTTTTCCCAACGCGTGTAGATAGGCATTAGTAAGAAAAAAGCAAAATAGATAACTGTAAATATACGAGCGAATATTGTCAGTGTTGGTGTTGCAGGTTGAGTACCTAGCCAGCCTAAGGCAAAAAAGCTGATGACAAATAATGCCAATGCTTTTTTGAAGATTCCGCCTCTGTAGCGAATAGATTTTACTTCACATCTATCTAGCCAAGGTAGTAAGAAAAATACAACAATTGAACCGCCCATTGCAATAACACCAGCGAACTTATCAGGTACCGCTCTTAAAATTGCGTAGAAAGGGGTGAAATACCATGAAGGCTCAATATGCTCTGGTGTTTTCATTGGGTCGGCAGGAATGAAGTTGGCGCTCTCTAAGAAATAGCCGCCCATTTCTGGCATGTAGAAAATAACCGTAGCGAAAAACAATAAAAACACCCCCACGCCAACGATATCTTTAACCGTGTAGTAAGGGTGGAATGGGATGCCATCGACTGGTTTTCCCCAAGGGTCTTTAGAATCTTTAATTTCAATACCGTCAGGATTGTTTGACCCCACTTCATGTAAAGCAACGATATGTAAGAAGACTAAAATAATTAAAGCTAAAGGAACGGCGATAACGTGGAATGCAAAAAACCGGTTTAATGTTGCATCCGAAATGACATAATCACCCCGAATCCATAAGGAAAGATCATCGCCTATAACTGGGATGGCACTAAATAAAGAGATGATGACTTGTGCTCCCCAGTAAGACATTTGTCCCCAAGGTAGTAAGTAGCCCATAAAAGCTTCAGCCATTAAACATACAAATAGAAGCATACCAAAGATCCATATGAGTTCTCTAGGCTTCTTGTATGAGCCGTACATCATGCCTCTAAACATGTGTAGGTAAATAATGATAAAGAACGCTGATGCACCTGTTGAGTGCATATAGCGGACTAACCATCCCCAGTTTACGTCACGCATGATGTATTCGACAGAATCAAAAGCCAGTTTTGCGTCTGGCTTGTAGTTCATGGTGAGTAAAATACCTGTTACAAACTGGTTGACCAGCATTAATAAGGCAAGTGAGCCAAAGAAATACCAGAAGTTAAAGTTTTTAGGCGCATAGTATTCGGCCATGTGCTCGTTCCACAATTTTGACATTGGAAACCGTTCAAGCACCCAGTCAGTGCATTGGGTCATTTTGTTTTTCATGCGCTAGTCTCCGACTTGTCGTCGCCGATTATAATAAGTGTGTCTGTAATATAGCGGTAAGGGGGAATTTCTAAGTTGGTGGGGGCCGGAACAGATCTATAAACACGTCCAGCTAAGTCAAAGCCAGAGCCGTGACAAGGGCAAAAGAATCCACCGTTCCAGTCAGTGCCTAAATCATTAGGGGCAATTTCTGGTCTGAAAGTAGGGGAGCAACCGAGGTGAGTACAAAGGCCAACTGCAATAAATATTTCAGGTTTAATGGCGCGCAGAGGGTCTGTGATGTATTCGGGTTGTTTTGATTCGTGAGAATTGGGATCAGCTAGTTTAGCTGTGTCTTTTTCTAATATTGCAAGTACTTCAGGAGTTCTTGATAACACCCAAACTGGCTTTCCGCGCCAGGCGACACGAATTAATTGTCCAGGTTCTATTTTACTAATATCCACTTCAACAGGTGCACCTGCAGCCATTGCTTTTGCGCTGGGTTGCATTTGTGAGAGAAAAGGAACTGCCAAATATCCTGTGCCAACCGCACCAACTACTGTGAGAGCCGTAGTCAGAAATTGGCGTTTGGAATTGTCGACGCCTTCATGATTCATATGTAACGCTCCTGTTTAGATAGGGATGTATATTGAGGCGTTTACGAAATAACAGGGAGGATGGCTTTGTCCTTTTCGTTGTAACAACGTTACGTCTTGAATACGAATAAGAATTTAGCAACCGACTAGGTTATTTCGTTTTCACCCTTTTAAGAAAAGTCTAGATGGAAATAGTTTTCTATATCTCAACTAGACTTTCATATACATTAAATTATTATAATTATGTTACCAATATACCACTTCAGCTTACCTTTGTTGAAGTGGTTATTGATGTTTTATGTGTGTTTCTTGGGAAATAATTTAGATCAACCCTTTCAATACGCATTTATCAAGCCAATTCATAGGTTGGTGAAATTTAATATTTCAGGCCAGATCAACGGCTGATTTAAGGGGGGGGAGAACACTTTTTTTGTGCAATTTATGTACTTAAACAGAACTTTTACTGGGATTCTATTGATTCCT
>CAZMQH010000242.1:0-3488 GCA_964568245.1 uncultured Methylomarinum sp. | reverse complement strand
AACTGCCCAACAACCAAATGACTCAAAAATATATTTATAATATAAATACCTTTCCATTATCGATTTTATAGACTATATCAGCTAGCCTAAGCCCTCTTTCCCTATGGGTCACAATAATCAAGGTTTTATCTTTCGAGAATACTGCCAGTGCATTCAATACATCATTCTCTGTATTAGTATCTAATCCTTCCGTTGGTTCATCTAATAATAAAACAGGTGCGTTCTTTAAAAACACTCTAGCTAAGGCTATCCTTCTAGCCTCTCCCCCTGAAACTTTAGCTCCATGCTCACCTATCCAGGTATTTAAGCCTATCGGTAACTCATCAATAAATTGATTCAAACCAGCCATTTTCACTGCATGCATAATTTCAGAGTCTGATGCGGCTGGTTTTGCAATAAGTAAATTTTGCTTGATAGTTGCTGCAAACAACTCAGTTCGTTGTGATAACACGACAAACTGCTCCATTAAATGATCCGTTGTTATGTGGTCGTAATCAATACCCGCATAATTGAGCCCGCCCTGCTGAGGATCATAAAAACGCATGATTAATTGCAATAATGTACTCTTCCCTGCTCCACTATTACCGACAATGGCAATTTTGATTCCTTGAGGTATATTTAAGCTTATATTTTTTAAAACCCAATCAGATTGCTCAGAATAACGAAAACTAAGATTATCAATATTAATCCCCCCTTTACTGTTAATTGTTTGAGCTTGTTTGGGTTCTGTAACAAGAGGGGTTAAATTTGCAATGCTCCTTATTCGCTTTGCTGCTGTTTGAGTTTTAGCTAACATTTGCATAGAGGCTGATAACGGCATCACTAATTCAAACACAGCTAATACACAAAAAACCAACATAACCACAATAACCCCAGAAATGAGCTGCTGCTGAAATAGCCATACCGCAATGGCAAGACTAGCAAGCACAGTCAACTGGGAAATAAATAAAGTTATTGCGGTCGATAATGCTGATAATTGATTATTACGTTTTTGCGTTGTTATTAATTTGTTAGAAAGGTTTAGTAATTGAGTTTTAAATCGACTATAAGCATTAAAAGCTTTAAGTTCCTTAATGCTTTGCAATATTTCAATTTGTTGTACTTTAAATTTGGCGGTTTGTTCGATGATATCTTTCGCCCCTTGTCGACCTAATCTATTAAATATCCAAGGAATTAATACTGCCGTTATCAATAAGATCAAACCAACAAACAAACTCAAGTCAGTGGAATAGTAGGCTATAAAAGCCACCACCATTCCGCCGCCTAATAGTGCAATCATAAAAGGAGAAAGTATTCTAAGATATAGCGCATCTAAAGCGTCAATATCCTGGGTCAAACTCTGCAACAAATCTGCACTCCGCTTCATTGCCAATCGACCCGGTGCTAATGGAATCAGTTTTTCGAAAAACCAACAGCGAATTTCTGCCAATACTCTAAAGGTTGCCTCGTGCGTGACCACGCGTTCAGCATATCGCCCTAAAGTTCTAATAATAGCTAAAGCTCTTATTTCTACGGCGGGTTGCATAAAATTAAAAGCCACCGCCACCCCGTCAGGTGCCAAAGCCCCTGCAATAGCGGAAGATGTGATAAACCAACCAGAAAGCGTTAATAATGATATGGAAGCCAGCGATGTAATTAATGCTAAAAAAGTCCCTGAGACTATCCATAATCTATAAGGCTTAAATAACTTTATGAAAAACAATAAATCCTTCATGTTATCTCTATCATCCTATCCATTCTGGCGATAACTTCGGGATCATGCGTGGCAATGATCAGTGTTTTACCCTTAAATAAAGTATCAACCACTTGTAATAATTGCACCTTAGTCGATTGATCTAAATGCGCTGTCGGCTCATCTAATAACACAATCGGTGAATTTTTGATAAAAGCACGAGCCAAAATGATACGTTGAACTTGTCCACCAGAAAGCCCATAACCTTTCTCTCCCACTAGAGTCAGTAAACCTTTTGCTAGATTTTGACTATATTCAGTGACTCCAGCATTCTCAGCCGCTTTATTAATCTGTTCATCAGAATAATCATTATTTAACAAACTGATATTATCTTTAATACTGGCATAAAAAACCGTCGACTGCTGTCCTGTCCAAGCAATGCTTTTGACTGTATTTTGCTGACTAACTTTTTCCCCATTGATTAAAACTAAGCCACTAGAAGCTTGTTCAAATCCAAGTAATAGATTAAAAATGGTGGTTTTTCCTGCACCAGAGCGCCCAACTAATGCAATCTTTTCTCCTGCCTTTATTTGTAAAGAAACAGAATTGAGTACTTTTTTTTGCTGATAAGACTTTGATACATTTTGCAGCTCAATCGAAAATTTAGCTTTCGCTAGAACTGAGGGGATATGTTCAATAGATACTGTTGATGGTTGCTCTAATACCTTCAATATATTGTCGGCTCCACCGACTGCAGCGGCTTTATCATGATAGTGAACTGATAATTGTTTTAATGGATTAAAAAATTCAGGCGCTAATAACAAGACAAACAAAGCTTCTTGTAAACTAATATTAATTGCGGGGCCAAAATGAACTAGCCCCAACAGCCCCAACCCCACATAAACAGCAACCAAGGCAACCGCAACAGCGCTAAAAAACTCTAAAACAGCCGAGGAAAGAAAAGCAATGCGTAACACATCCATCGTCCTTTCTCGAAACTCTAGCGACACTTGCTTTATCGTTTCTAATTCAGCCTCAGCCTGTCCAAATAACTTTAGTGTTGTTAAACCTTGCAATCGATCTAAAAAATAACCACTCATTCTAGCCATCGCCAAAAACTGATTTCGATTTGCAGAGGCCGCCCCCATACCAATAAGCGCCATAAATACAGGGATTAAAGGGCCGGTGACTAAAAAAATAACGGCAACCACCCAATTAACAGGCATAACCACAGCAATCATTATTAATGGTAATACCGATACGATGATTTGCTGAGGCAAATATCTAGAAAAGTAAAGTTCTAAAGCTTCTGTTTGCTCTAATGTGGTTGCTGCTAATTCTCCACTGTGATGTTGCTTCGCAAATGCAAACCCTAGCGCTTCAAATTTATTGAGTAATTGTTCTCGTACTGAATGTTTAACAATTTCTGCCGCTTTAAATCCCATAATAGAAAAATAATAACTGCAAAGACTCCTTACGATAAAAACCAAACCTAATAAAATAAAATCACTTATTAATGAATCTAAAGCTTGTTTTTGAATAACGACTTGATGAATCACATAGGCAAATAAAGCCGATTGAATAATAATCAATATTCCATTAACAATACCGATCATTGCAGTGAGATTAATCAGATGCCGCACCTTTTTTTTCTGCTGCTTTAACCAATCAAGGCAATGTTTTTCTCTGGTTTGCTTATTGTCATAAGCATTTTGGTTTTTAGAGGTCAAAAGGGGAAATGTTTTAAGTATGAAATATCAAAATTGTTTTTAGGTATTTATTTAAGGAAGCTCCGATCAAGTCCAATTCTTTTTAG
>CAZMQH010000241.1:0-3498 GCA_964568245.1 uncultured Methylomarinum sp. | reverse complement strand
TCATTAGGTGAAAATATTTTAGAGCTATAAATAGTCAATCATTTTTTAAAATAACTTTATCAAAAGATTCGGCCCACCACCCAAAAATCCTGCGTTATAATCTCGAGAAGTTATTCCACACACTTTCCTTATTTAACCAAACAAATGAAAAAAACACTTTCGGCAGAAGATTCAGACTTATTTAGACAATCTATTGGTAAAGTCAAAGCTGTAGAAAGCGATACACTCATATTAAAAACTAGCGAAAAGCCAAAGCCTTATCCCAAGGATAAGGCTTTACAAATCATCAATAGCTTTGATGATTTGGCTGATTTAGAAGTCGAAAAACTTTATCAAGAAGACAGCCTCAGTTTTATCGCCCCGGGCGTACAAAAAAATGTATTAAAAAAATTGCGTAAAGGCTATTTTGGCTTTGATGCTTCCATCGATTTACATGGTTTAACCAGTCAGGAAGCAAAACATCAACTTTCTAGGTTTCTACATTTTAGTATTGAAGATGGCTATCGATGTGTACATATTATTCATGGTAAAGGCTATCGCTCATCTAACGACCGACCTGTGCTCAAAAATAATATTAATGAGTGGTTACGCCAACATGAAAATGTTCAGGCGTTCTGTTCCACCCCACCAAAAGATGGGGGAACAGGTGCGGTATTTGTTTTATTAAAGCTGACCCAGAAATACGGTGAAGAGGAAGATACCGAGTATTAGGCGGTAATATACAAATGGCATCATGCCCATTTTATCCAGTAATTTTAAAAACCAGCCAATGGATAGATAAGCCATAACAGCTGATACGCATACCCCAACTAAAATCATATCCCATTGTACAGGGGTAGCTGATTTATAAAGCTCTATGCCTTTAACCATACCGGCTAAAGCAATGACAGGAATAGATAATAAAAATGAAAAACGGGCTGCATGTTCACGTCTTAATCCTGTCATTAATCCGGCGGTAATGGTTATACCCGAACGTGAAGCACCAGGAATTAAAGCAACCGCCTGAAATAAGCCAATAATCACAGCATCTAATAATGTAATAGTCGTGCGCTGCTCGGTTGCCCTTTTTTCTGCAAACCACAGTAAAAAAGCAAAAATAATAGTGGCTCCTGCGATAACTAAAGGAGAGCGGAAAACAGTTTCGACTACATCAGGCAAAGTAATTCCCACTAAACCGACAGGTATTGTCCCTAACACGACATACCAAGCTAATTTAGCATCGTCCGTCATTCCCTTTCCAATGACAGATCGACTCCACGCTGTAATAATCTGAGCTAAATCTTTACGATAAAACGCAACAACGGCGGTTAAAGTCCCGACATGAACAGCAACATCGAAGGCTAAGCCTTGGTCTTCCCAACCTACTAAAACAGGCAGTAAAATTAAATGAGCAGAACTAGAGACAGGTAAAAATTCAGTGAGTCCTTGTAACAATGCCAAGGCAATAGCTTGTATAATATCCATATTTATCTTAATAATGCGGAAAAGTAAAAAATTCCAATCATTTTACCTTATTATTGAAACACAATAGATTTACTATTTTATTTTCTCAGTATACTTTAGTAATCTCCCTATAAATCTAAGGACATTTTTTGATTTCTATTGATCTTATCGCTGTATCCGCTATTTTAATAAACTCATTGCTTTTATTAGCCAGCAATCGTTTTCCTGCCGATACTGTTTTATTAGGCGCACTGTGTTTATTATTGATCAGTGATATTCTGACACCTACTGAAGCATTGGCAGGGTTATCTAATCCTGGCATTGCAACCATTGCAATTTTATATGTAGTTGTTTCAGGATTGCGAGAAACAGGCGCCATTGCCTGGCTTAGTCGATTAGTATTGGGAAGACCGAAAAGCTCAACTATTGCTCAAATAAGATTACTCATCCCTGCTGCAAGTATAAGTATTTTTATCAACAACACTCCTGTTGTTGCTATGTTTACCTCTGCTGTGCAAGACTGGTGTAAACGCAGTCAATTCAAAGCCTCTCATTTTCTTTTACCTTTAAGTTATGCTTCCATTTTAGGGGGTACCTGTTCATTAATCGGTACCAGCACTAATTTAGTTGTGGATAGCCTTATGAGGCAATCTGGTTTACCAGGGTTTGATTTATTTGAATTGGCCGCAGTCGGAATCCCCATCACTCTAGTCGGTTGCCTTTATCTAATTATTGCTAGGCCCTATCTATTAAGTGATAGACAAAGTTCCACTGAAAACTTTAATGCTGTCCGCGAATATCTGGTAGAAATGCAAGTTAAACCTAGCTGTGAACTGGTTGGACAAACCATTCAAGATGCAGGATTACGACACTTACCGGGTCTGTTTTTAATAGAAATCGTCCGTAATGGTGAGCTATTCCCCGTGGTATCTCCTTACACAATTATCCATGAGAATGATCAATTGATATTTGCAGGCGCAGTTGAATCTGTTGTGGAATTAAGAAAAATCAGAGGTTTAGTGGTTGCCTCAGACCAAACATTCAAATTAGACAGTCAGGAACATGAGCGCCGCTTGTTTGAAGCTGTTATTTCAGCTGAAAACCCTGTTATCAGACAAAATATACGTGAAGCTAGGTTTAGACATAGATACAATGCGGTTATCCTTTCCATTGCTAGAAATGGTCAAAGAATACAAGGAAAAATAGGTGATATTCAACTGCAACCTGGTGACACTTTACTGTTAGAAGCTGAAAAAGGTTTTTTATTTAAATTTCGTAACAGCCGTGATTTTTTATTGGTCAGTAAATTAAGTAATTCAAATACCATGCGTCATAGTCGAGCGCCTTGGGCTTTATGCATTTTGTTACTAATGATTATTTTAATGACAACAGGGGTAATGAATATTCTACAAACCGTGGTCATTTCTGCTGTTGCCATGTTACTTACTGGCTGTTTAAATTTAGAAGATGCGCGTCGAAGTATCGATTATAAAGTATTGCTGGTCATTGCTTGTGCTTATGGCGTGGGAACAGCCGTTCAAAAAGTCGGATTGGCAGACCTTATAGCTGAATATGCTCTGTTGCTTGCTGGAGGTGATATATTCTTAATGCTAGTTCTGGTTTATATATCGACAGTAATCTTAACGGAAACCATTACCAATAATGCTGCCGCTATTATTATGTTTCCAATTGCTGTTAGTGCAGCTAACACTCTAGATGTTAGCATAACCCCTTTTGCCGTTGCCGTTATGATTGCAGCATCTGCAAGTTTCATCACTCCCATAGGTTATCAAACAAACCTAATGGTCTTTGGCCCGGGTGGATATCGTTTTATAGATTATATAAAATTAGGGCTTCCACTCAGTATACTGGTGGCTGTTATAGCTTTATCGATAATCCCTATTGTTTGGCCTTTTTAATGGCTCTAATGGTGAGCTCAATATAAGCAACATCCTTGCTGAAAATGCCATCTGTCCTTTTGTAATCGGTAGAAAATCCTGGTTGTTTTCAGATACGCCGGCGGGAACCCGTGCCAGCCCAACCCATTACAGCTAA
>CAZMQH010000240.1:0-3498 GCA_964568245.1 uncultured Methylomarinum sp. | reverse complement strand
CTTAGGGTTAATCAGTCCAATACTTACTTTATTTACTTTATTCACTTTTTTCACCAAAACAATCACGTAACTCATCTTTAATCATCAGTTTAACAGGATGCTCTGAGTCACAAAAATTGACTGCGATGGAAATATAATATGGGGCCTATTGTTCGCGACAGGAACAGGATCAAGGTCAAGAGCAGTCGGGCTCAATAGGCCCCTCCTACTTTTATCGACAAAAGTTCAAATAAAGAACATACTGCATGCTGTCAGACTTTTGGTTTTTTTAGTTAGGAGTATTCATTCAACTCTAATCAGTCACAATTCTATGAAAATATATTATTTTTTTCACCTAGCTGTTTTTAGTTTTATTATTGGCCTTATTTCTCCAGCGCAAGCTAAGTATACTGCTGACACATTAGACCCTATTTCCATTCAGTTACGATATCTTCACCAGTTTCAATTTGCTGGATTTTATGCCGCTATTGATCAAGGTTACTATAAAGATGCTGGACTTGATGTCACCCTGATTGAAGCCACCTTAGGCAAGAAAACCGTTGATGAAGTTTTATCAGGTAAGGCCCAATATGGACAAACTCAATCAGACTTATTACATGCTCGATTACAAGGAAAGCCCGTCGTTGCCCTTGCCTCTATTTTTCAACATTCACCCACAGCTCTCATGGTGCGTGCTGATAGCAATATATACTCCCCTCATGATCTTGTCGGCAAACGTGTGATGTTACAAATGGGGGACAATGCGATCAACACCTTAGCTATGTTGCATAATGAGGGTGTTGAAATATCTGATATTGAAGTGATAAAACAGAGTTATGTTATTGATGAATTAGTGTCTAAATCCGTTGATGCCATGGGAGTTTACATAATAAACAGACCCTTTTTGCTTAACCAAGCAGGAATAAATTATAGAATTATCTACCCTATTAACTATGGTATTGATTTCTATGGTGATACCCTTTTTACAACCGAAGATGAAGTAAAAAACAACCCTGAACGAGTCGATCGTTTATTGCGGGCCACTTTACGTGGTTGGCAGTATGCCATGAATCATTCTGATGAAATTATCGATCTGACAATCCAGCAATATGACGTTAAAGAATCTCGTGAACACTTACTCTTTGCAGCTGAAGCCATTAAAAAATTAATGTTACCAAACTTAGTAGAAATTGGCCATATGAACCCAGGCAGATGGCATCGAATGGCAGACATCTTTGTTAAGCAGGGTAAAGCCGCCTCAAACTATTATCTTAATGGTTTTATTTATACCTCAAGTAAACCATGGTTTAAACAATACTGGGTTCGCTATTTCATAATCGCTCTAATCTTATTACTCATATCAACCCTTTACTTTATTTATTACTGGCGATTAAGTAAACGACTAACAAAAGTTATTTATGAACGTAATGAAGCAGAAAAAAACAGTCTACGACTGGGAAGCATATTAGAACAATCATCAAATGAAATATATATTTTTGATGTTGATACTCTACATTTCATACAAGTTAATCAAGGTGCCCGCCACAACCTAAACTATAGTATGGATGAGCTAAAACACCTGACACCCATTGACATTAAACCTAACTTCACAAAACAGCAGTTTTATGACTTTATAAAACCTTTACAAGAGGGTCTTCAACAACAATTAGTATTTGAAACAATACACCAACGTAAAGATGCTAGTACCTACCTTGTCGAAGTAAACTTACAAATATATCGTGATAGCGAAACACCAATCTACTATGCCATAATTAATGATATTACTGACCGAAAAAGAATAGATAAAGAACTGTTAGAAAAAAATGTAGAGCTTGAGCAATTTATCTATATGATTTCACATGATCTAAAAAGTCCTCTAGTCACCGTTAAAGCATTCTTAGGTTATTTACAACAGGACATTGATAAATCAGATAGTAAAAGAATCGTGGAAGATATTAGATTTATGGTAACTGCCACTGAAAAAATGGGAATACTACTTGATGATTTATTAGAGTTCTCTCGGGTAGGAAGACAAACTAAGAACATAATTCCTATCGACTTTAATCAACTTGTTTCTGATGCATTAGACCTTGTCGCTGGTAATATTTTCGAGCAAAATATTACTATTAAAGTAAATCATACCGAGCTAGTTTTATTAGGCGATTATTCTGAACTTATTCAAATATGGCAAAACCTGATAGAGAATGCGGTTAAATACATGGGCAATCAAATAAAACCAGAGATTGAAATAGGTATCCAGCTTGACTCTAGCAAGCCTATTTTTTACGTTAGAGACAACGGTATAGGAATTGAACCAAAATATCATCAAAAAATATTTGAAATATTTGAACAACTCAATACATCCTCTGAAGGTAGCGGCTTGGGGTTAGCACTAATAAAGCGTATAGTAGACCTTTATCAAGGAACACTATCTGTTGAATCAAAAGGGCTTAATCAGGGTAGCTGTTTTCTATTCTCTCTGCCTGAAACCACTAATATAAATCCCTCTGGAGATCATAATGGAAGGTAAACCGATTACTATTTTATTAGTTGAAGATGAAGAAGCCCATGCCGTTATCGTTAAACGTAATCTTAATGATTTCAAGCTATCTAACAAAATCAATCATGTTAAAGATGGGCAAGCCGCATTAGACTATCTATATCAACGTCATGAATATAGTGATCCATTATCCTCTCCGAGACCTGAATTAATTTTACTGGATTTACGCTTGCCTAAAGTGGATGGATTGGAAGTATTAAAAATCATCAAAACGGATCCTCTGCTTGTTCGCATTCCCGTTGTCATTATGACAACCTCTTCAGCTGAAAAAGACATCACTCAGGCTTATGATAATTATGCAAATAGTTATCTGGTTAAACCTTTAGATTTACAACAATTTATGCCAATGCTTGAAAGCATTGGTTTTTATTGGTTAGTATGGAACCAATCCCCGAATGTTAGCTAATCATATCCCTTCAGTTAAAAAAGACACACCCGATCAATTAGTGGCTAATGTTGCCCATTTAACTAGCTTACCCAGTGTCTACACACGATTAGAAGAAATACTAAAAGATCCTGATCACACCCGTAATGATATTGCTGACATTATCAATATAGATCCTGCCTTGTGTGCCCGCACCCTAAGAATTATCAATAGCTCCTTTTATGCCCTACCTAAAACTATTGATAATATTGGCACCGCTATAAATCTTATTGGCGAATATGATTTACGCAATATTGTTCTGGTCACCTCAGCCGTTAATTCAGTAGCAGCGCTAGTCGATAATGGCATTGATATCAGCGCATTTTGGCGGCACAGTATCCGTTGTGGTATCACTGCAAAATTACTCGTAAAATACACATCTTTAACTGATAAAGACCTATTATTTCTTACTGGCCTATTACACGACCTTGGGCAACTGGTTATTTATAAAAATGAGCCAGAGCTATCCACAACCATTTCATGGCATGTTAAAAACGAAGATAAAACCAGAGACCAAGTTGAAGAAACGCTATTA
>CAZMQH010000239.1:0-3499 GCA_964568245.1 uncultured Methylomarinum sp. | reverse complement strand
TAAAGCCCGTTATAAAAATAGCCATGATTTTTGATAATATTATGCTGGAAACACAGAGTGTTTTATAATAGGTTTGGTTTTTAAACTCCATTAATTAGGATGTAATATGAAGAAAATTTCGTTATTTATTTCGGTGGCTTTATTCTTTTTTTCAGCTGTTGCAACTGCACACGGCCCAGTTAGAGGAAAAATGACAGCAACACTTATAATTGATGCACCTGCTGAAAAAGTATGGGACAAAATTAGTGATTATGGTGATATGTCATGGCATCCAGCAATGGCGAGTACATCAGCTGATAATGGAAACAATAAGGGATCGGTACGCGTTTTAACTTTAAAAAGCGGTGGAACGATCACTGAAGAGTTAAAATCTTATAGTGCAGATAAAATGTCATATAAGTATAAAATTATTGATATGAGTACGGTCAAAACAATTCATCACTCTGGCCAAGATGAAGGTGTACCGGTTTTACCAGTAGAAAATTATCAAGCAAAAATCACTGTAAAAGCAAAAGGTCGTAAATCTGTTGTTACTTGGATTGCAACTTACTACCGTGGCTATGTAAATAATAATCCACCAGAAGAATTAAATGAAGCAGCTGCTGATGCGGCAATAACAACTGTATTAACTGATGGTTTAGTTGCTTTGGCACAAAATTTTGATACAGGTGCTAATTCTTCAGAAGTTAAAATTACAATGAAAAGATAAGTTTTTTTATTGTAGATAAAAGGGGCTGTTTTCTTAATTGAAACAGCCCCTTTTTTATATGTTTTGCGCAGTCGTGAGCCCGCGAAATAGATACGAGGTAATATTAAAAACATGCTCCTAAATACAAAGGCGGACGGAAGTTCGCTCTACAGAGTCTAAGGTGATTCTATGAAATTTTCTAATATCCTAAATAAGCAAATATTTATATTTTTTACTAGTATTATCTTATTTAGTTCTGCAGCTGTGGCAAAGCCTTATGCTTATATAAGCAATCAACTGGATAATTCAATTTCTATTGTTGATACAGCCAGCAATAAAGTCATTAAAACAATCACGGTAACCGGAAAACCTGTTGGTGTTGCTGTTAATAATAAAAAGGCACAAGTTTATATTAGTACGCCTAATGGCGGTGGTTTTGCTGTGATAGATATAAAAAGTCAACGTAAGATTCGCGAAGTAAAGGTTGGGGGAGCTTCCTTAGGTATTGCTGTTGATGCTAAAGGAGAGCGTGTTTTTGTTGCCGACTGGTATGAAAATACAGTCTCAGTCTTTGATACACAAAATTTCAAATTAATAAAAACTATTCAAGTAGGAGCTTCACCCTCAGGTATGATGGTGAGTGAGGATAATCGTTGGTTATATGTAGCTAATCGAGTTGATGATACTATTTCGAAAATTGATTTGTTAACTTTGAAAACAATAAAAACCACCCAAGTTGGAAAACATCCTTTTGGATTATCTGTCAATAAATCTGGTAAGCATATTTATACAGCCAATGTAGAAAGTGATGATGTAACCATAGTTGATGCGACTAATTTTGAAAAAATAAAAACAGTTAAAGTAGGTGAAAGGCCTTATGCAACAGCCTTAGCTCTAAATGACAGTTTGCTTTTTGTAACAAATCAAGATGATAGTACAGTATCTGTGATTGATACTCAGTCAGAGAAAGTTATTTCTGTGATAGAGGTAGGCGAAAAACCAGAAGGTATAAGTACACATCCTGATGATCAACATATTTACGTTGCCAACTGGTTTGATAGTAATGTCTCTGTGATTGATGCCAAAACATTAAAAGTTGTTAAAACTATTGAAACAGGTGAAGGCTGTCGGGCATTTGGTTTGTTTATTTCTGAGTAAAGAATTTATTGATATGCTAGACTTCAAAAAAATAATTTAAAGTGAGAATAAAATGGCTGAAACAGTAGAAGAGTTAACCGTTAGTTATGAAGACGGCGGAATAGAAACGGTTAAAGAGTTAGATAAAAAAGTATTGAGCAAAGGTGCTTGGGCAACGATCATCTATCGTTACCAAGACTGGAATCGTACAAAAGAAGAATATGGTCCTGATAAGTTTACTATTCGTCGATATCAAAAACGTAATGGTGAATATTCTCAGAAATCAAAATTTAATATATCTAGTGAGAAACAGGCTAAAGAAATTATAGTGGCATTAACGGACTGGGTTAGTGAAGACTAGAGGCTAGGGTGGGTAATGCGTGGCACACGCACTGTGTCTGTCAGGCACTGTCATTATTGTCAGCTTACAAAAGAATTACTGACAATAATGACAGTAAATCTGCATTCATAATTAACGAGGATAGCTTTTTTATTGTTTGGCTTTATTTTAGTAATATTTGAGAGTTTTAAATACCACTTATTAATCAGTTGCTTATGTTTTTTTTGATTGGTCTGGTAAATAAATAATAAAATTTCCTTTATTTGGTATGCGAGTTGCAATAACTCAAAGTATAAATAAACCAAAAAAAGGAAATATCTAATGAAAATTCAATCAGTATTAATAGCGGCCTTTTCATTTGTTCTGATTAGCTTAGTTTTATATACTAAAATGATATCTCAACCAGTAACTCTTTTGTTGATGGGGGGCGGGTTTATTGCTTTAATTAGGCATTTTAAAGATGAAGAAAATGAATTCCTGATCCAACTTTTTAAATAAATTCCTGATTATCCATAAGCTGCTGTCATATTAAATAGAAAAGAGCAAAACTTACTGCCACACGTTATCCCCGAGGTATTTTATCGGAGATCTATTCTCAGCAATCTAGATCCCTGCTAAGAAAATGCAGAAATAACAGGGTTGCAATGTTGAGTTTTGTAAAATGGCGGAAGCTCATGGGTAATCATGAATGATTTTTAATTAAAGGGAAAGGATTAAGGGAGTTCGGATTAATTCTGGATGAAATAGAGATTATGTTCAGGTACAGCCGTTTCTTTATAACGCCCTGATCTTTTAAATACAGATGTTGGATTAGAGCATGACCAAGGGGGATGATCTGCCTATAAAATTTTTTGTGTAGCTATCTACATTCTTTGCTGGTAATGCAGATAATTACACAAACTATATTGACCTGTTTTAATGAATTGTAACTATTTGATCTACAACATCCTGTACATTGTGAATAGCAGTGAAATCTAGTTGACGACCATCAAACATATCGATAACTAATTCAGAAAGTTCTTGCTTTGACTCTTGTGTCATATGGAAGTCTTTTTCTAGGTTGTTGCTGGGTTCTATATCCATGGCATCAATATCAAAAGCGTCCGCAATAACAAAATAAACAGACATCGCCATCATATTTTTCATAGAATCTATTTCGTTGTTTCCCATTTTTCCGCACATGTTCAAATCCTCTTTTTATTAACGTTAGGGATATTGAAACAAATGTGTGGTTGTTAAATATTAACGTAGTTAACATTTTTAACTGAGGCTATTTGAACTGGTTAGCAGTTTCTGTTTTTTTTGAAGCTGGAATGGACATAATGGACAGCTTA
>CAZMQH010000238.1:0-3510 GCA_964568245.1 uncultured Methylomarinum sp. | reverse complement strand
TACGAACAAAAATCCTGCGCCAGTTGCTCAAGTTATTCCGTGCGCGTTCCTTAGAAACGTGTATGGAATAACTTCCCGAAATTATAACGCAGGATTTTGCTTCAGTTGAAATGATCTCATGAGGCGCATAGTTATTCTATGCAACGAATGAGATCATTTCAACTGGAGTAAAAAGACCCGTTAGAAACCGGGAAGTTGTTTCATGTATGTTCCTTAGGTAAAGTTATTTTGTGTAGCCACTTCAGTTCGCGTAAAATCATTGCTATTCGATTTTAATTTTTGTGGAAAATGCCATGAAACATGTTTTATTTTTAGTTTTATTATTAGGTTCACACTCTTTATTTGCAAATGATGCGAAAAATGAGTGGAGTGGAACATCATTAACTGATGTGACCATTAAGAAAATCCAGCAAGCTCAGTTTGATTACAAAAAATGCGTGATGACTGAAATGCAGAAAAAAGGTTATCTGAAAATTGAATCACGTTCAGCAACCGATGCGATTATTAAACAGTGCGAAAATGTTTTATCAAATATTCGTCAAGTGTATCTAGATGCTGATGTTCCTAGCGTTATTGCAGATCGTCATTTAAAGAAAATGCGTATGACCATTACTCGTCGAGTTTTAAAGCAACTAATGTTTGCTGAGGCGATGAATAAAGCAGGTGCAGGGCGCTGATAAGCTAATTAATAACGAAAAGATGAATGGGGGATGAAAATAATTATTGTCCAGTCAGTCGGTGCAGTAGAGACAAGGCATGCCTTGTCTCTACATCTTATCCAATATGATTTTGGGTAAATATATTCCTACCCCAGTAAAAAACTAAGTGCAAACGGTGCTTAGGCTTAAGTATTTAACAATGAATATTATGAAAAATTACACGATAGATTTAACTTTAATGCCCTCAACACTTGATTTATGGCATGTATATTTAGTAGCGACTGTACTGGTTTTAGCACTTGTTTTAATTATTGTATTGCTATCAATGGTTATTGGTATGGCTAGAAGAGCCAAACAAGTTCCAGCTAAAATTGTAAAAACAGTTGAAGTGCCTTCGGAACCAGAAATTAAAATTGTAGAGAAAATAGTTGAAGTAGAAAAGATTGTTCAAGCTCCAGCGCCCGAGCCAATTGTATTAAAAGAATCGACACCTGATGCTGCTTTACAATTATTAGGTTTATTACAAAAAGAAGCACGTTTTATTGATTTTATTAAAGAAGATATTGCCTCTTATAGCGATGCAGATATTGGGGTGGCAGCACGTGTTGTGCATGAAGGTTGCAACAAAGCGGTGAACGAATACTTTACTTTAGAGACTGTTAGAACTGAGCAAGAAAATTCTAAAGTAACTTTAGCTAAAGGTTTTAATGCGGCTGAAGTGCGTTTGACCGGCAATGTTGTTGGAAAAGCACCCTTTACTGGTACCATGGTTCATAAAGGTTGGAAAGTGACTAATATTCACTTACCTAAACTTACTCAAGGACATGATGCTCGTATTGTTGCAGCAGCAGAGGTTGAGTTATGAATGGTTTGTTTGGACATGTAAATCAGAATAATGATTCGGCTGAAAATGATAATGATCAGAATCAAGCTAACGAAACAAGTCATGAAAATGAGCAGACTGAAAATTCTTCTGATACACAACCAATGGAGAGTCAAGCCAATGATGATCAGGATAAACGATACTCAGTAGGGATAGATTTAGGAACGACTCATTGTGTTTTATCTTATGTAGAATTAAATGAGGATGACGATGAAATCACTCAACAAGTGATGACTATCCCTCAATTAACATCACCTGGTGTGGTTGAAGATAAAAAACAGCTACCTTCTTTTTTATATTTAGCCCATGAAGCTGAAATTGCGGAGGGTTCAATTACATTACCGTGGACGGCAACACCTGAGCATTTAGTAGGGGATATTGCACGTAATTTAGGAAGTAAAACCCCTATTCGCTTAGTTTCTAGTGCAAAAAGTTGGTTGTGCCATGCAGGGGTTGATTGTAAAGAACCTATTTTACCTTCTGAAGCGCCTGATGATGTAGAGCGTATTTCTCCTTTTGAAGCCACCAAAGCATATTTACAACATATGAAAGCGGCATGGGAGGATCGCCATCCTCATGCACCACTTAATCAACAAGATTTAATCATCACTGTTCCGGCATCATTTGATCCTGCAGCCAGAGAACTCACAGCAGAAGCCGCAAGATCAGTTGGACTTAATCAGGCCTTATTATTAGAAGAGCCTCAATCAGCACTATATAGCTGGATTAATAATAGTCAGGGTGATTGGCGTAACCATGTCAGTATAGGGGATGTTATTTTAGTGATTGATGTGGGTGGTGGTACCACCGATTTATCATTAATCGCAGTCACTGAGCAAGGAGGTAATTTAGAACTTACCCGTATTGCGGTAGGGGATCATATTCTATTAGGTGGCGATAATATGGATTTGGCTTTGGCCTATACCATTAAAGCTAAAATGGAACAGGAAAGTGGTAAGCGTCTTGAAGCATGGCAAATACAAGCGCTAACCCATGCCTGTCGTGATGCTAAAGAAAATATTTTTAATGATCCAGAGGCGGATAATATTGCTTTAGTGATCCCAAGTCGAGGCTCTTCATTAATAGGTGGAACTCTACGCACCGAGCTAACGCGAGAAGAGGTTGATCGGGTTTTAGTTGAAGGGTTTTTACCAGAAGTCGGGGCAGATGCACGCCCTATTTCTAGACCACGTTCTGGATTAAGAACTAAAGGTTTACCTTATGCACAAGATGCAGGTATTACTCGTCATTTAGCTGGGTTCTTGGCTAAACAACAATCAGCAACAGAAGAGTTAGAACATGTGAATTTGCCTGATAATGCATCTTTCTTACATCCTACGGCCATTTTATTAAATGGTGGGGTACTAAAATCAAATGTGTTAACTGATAGATTATTAAAGGTACTGAATTCTTGGTTAGTTGCTGAACAAGCACCAGAAGCAAGATTGTTGGAAGGTGCCGATTTAGATTTGGCGGTAGCTAAAGGCGCGGCATATTACGGTATTGTTCGTCAAGGTAAAGGCGTACGAATTAAAGGGGGGACAGCAGCATCCTATTATGTCGGTGTGGAAAGTGCGATGCCTGCGATTCCGGGTATGCCGCCTGAAGTTGAAGCCTTATGTATTGCTCCTTTTGGGATGGAAGAAGGCACTTCAGAAACCTTGCCAGAAGATGAGTTTGGTTTAGTCATTGGTGAACCCGTTCGGTTTAGATTTTTTGCATCGAATACCCGCAGGGAAGATACTGTTGGATTACGGTTAGATTACTGGACTGACGAAGAGTTAGAAGAATTAGATGAAATTGAAATCACTCTGCCTGAAGAAGGACGTAAAGCAGGAGAAGTTGTACCTGTACATTTAAGTGCAGCGGTAACAGAAGTTGGTACATTGGAATTACATGCAATTTCTCAACAAGATGATCATCGTTGGAAAATTGAATTTGATGTAAGATCAGGGGAAGAAGAGTAAG
>CAZMQH010000237.1:0-3515 GCA_964568245.1 uncultured Methylomarinum sp. | reverse complement strand
GGCCAAAAGGGCTTTTTCCGTAGCAGGTTTTCTATTCTCGGACAGCCTCCTAGCGCCTACTACGGACTAAAAATCATCACTTCGCTGTCGCTGCGTTTCTCTGATTTTCAGCGTTTGTATTTACTATTCCAGTAAAAATCCCTTAGTCAGCACTAACTAGCCTAGATTAAATTAAGAAGTAAAACCAAGGTTTCTACATTATTCTCTGCTCCATCAAAGCTACATTCTTTAACTTAACGACCTTGCTTATATACTCACCTTTTATGCTCGGTATTTATTTACTCTCTTTCTCGGTGTATACTCCTAAGTAATGTTCTTCATCTACTCATGCTAATGAGCGGATGATTTACCCAAAACCTACCTATAACTATAAGATAAAAGGTTTCTTTGATGGCTGAAAAAACAGTAAGTAAACACTTAATAAATCTAGAAAAATATTTTTCAGCTGCTAACCCTATCTTACAAAAAGCCAGCCAATCCTTTCATCAGCTTGATCAGTTAGAATATGACCTAGGACTCATTGATGATGACGAAACAACCGCAACAAAATGTTCTTGGTGGCCAACAGTCTGTTTATTAGGTGGATTTTCAACTGCAAAATCTGAATTTATTAATCGTTATTTAGACACAACACTGCATTCATCCAGTCATAAATTTACCGTTCATCAATATACCCCTCAAGCGACCAACGCAACATTACCTGGAACAGCATTAGATGCTGACCACCGCTTACCGTTTTATCAAATAAGCCAAAAAATACAGTCAGCAGATTCAATCGAAGAAAATAAAGTTAATGCCTACTTAGAATTAAAAACGGTTAACAGCGAAAGACTCAAAGGCAAATTATTTATTGATACGCCGGTACTCAATGCATCAACAGATCTCGCTATCCAGTCAGTGCTGACTCAACATGTTTTGGATATGTCTGACCTAGTTTTAGTCTTTACCGATTTATTTGAAGCACCACCGGAACTTATTGAAGAATCAATAAAAGAAATCGTATCAAAGCAAGATACTAATAAGTTTATCTTTATTATTGATCATTCTGAAATCAGTATTGATATACAAAAAATCAATGAAATTACTGCATCTTGGCAAAGACGACTCGCTGAAAAAGGCATTCATACCGGGCAAATCATTGTTTTGTCTGACACCTCAAATTCCACCAGCAATTCAGCTTTATTAGGGATAGACCAACGTTTAGAAAATATTGAAAATGACCGCTCTTATCGGGTACTTTATTCACTAGAAAAAAGTATTCGTGATATTAACGATGTTTATATCCCAGAAGTTGAAGATCAATTATTGACATGGAAAGATAGAATTAACATGTCAACGCTAATTATTTTAGGTTTTATTGTTACCTTAATGCTGTTTGCTGAAATTTCCATGGGTATTGTGCAAATTCTTTTTGACCCTATTATAGGCCCTGTTTTCTTACTTATTTTAATTGCCTTTTTAATTCCCGTACATTTAATGATGGGGAGAGTACATGCTAAGTTTATTATTAAAGACTTAAAGAAAAGACAAAAAAAACTACACCTAATAGAAAACCTAGCAGGCTTATTTGAAAAAAGCCTTACTTTCTGGCGTATTATTCTCCCTATTAATGAGGCGGTTGCCAAAAACAAAAAGACTCGCTTAAAAATACATACTCAGCTAGAAAACTGTAAAGATATGGTTCAGGAGCTAAATGATCAATTTAGCAACTAAGCTCTACATGATACCCCTCAAAGTAGCGCAACTGAAAAAACGGATTTCACTCAAACCTTATAATAATAAAAATACGCAATTATGAATATTTTCAAATTGTACCTCCCTATTTGTTTGTTAAAGGTCAATCCACTTGATCTCCCCAAATCGGTTGATTTTTTCAAAAAAAACCTTTGGTTTTATTTTATTGTTGAGCTTTTTATTCAAGCCAATATGATAGAGCCCTCAGAAGCTCTTTTTGAAGTCATCATTGAAACATGCCTAACCATGGCATTTGTTGGACTTATTTTATTACTCAATAAAAGCACTCACCTCTTTATACAAATTGCAACTGCCGTATTGTTTTGTGAAAATGTTGTTGCTTTCTTTGGTGTTCCTGTTGTTATTTGGCTTACTGTTAGTGAGAGTATCTTTAGTTACTACTTATTCGGGTTATTAGTTCTCTGGGACTTCATATTAATAACTTTCATACTCAGAAGTATCCTATCTATTAACTTAGCAGCTAGTTTAACTATTTCTACCTTCTACTTTATTATGACTTATGTAGGTGCTTACAGCCTTACTCTTTTACTCTTTTAATATATACTTCACGCGACCACGAATGCTGATTTCTAACGACTAAGTTTTTGCCGATAGATTCGTTGCTGAAACAGTTGAAATCACTTGCTATGCGCCTGTTTCAGAGCCTTGCTCTCGACAAAAACAAGCACCTTATAATCTCCGCATCCTTAACCTCGTGAAGTATAGACATAAGGACGCTCTGGTTATATCGATTAGGATATTTTTAAAAATTAAACCATGTATTGCGTAACAAAATCCTTTAGTTCTGAAGAGATCATAAAAAAATCTCGCTTTATCTGCACCATCATTCCCTGCCAATCAGAAAATGAAGCCATTCAACACCTTAATCAATTACATCAACAATATCCTGATGCTTCACACCTTGTATTTGCCTATCGAATAAAAACTGAAAAGGGGATTGTCACTAAATTTCATGATGCTGGCGAACCCAGTGGCACAGCGGGAAAGCCTGTATTTCAGCATTTAGCAGGTAAAGATTTAATCAACGTATTATGCGTTGTGATACGCTATTTTGGCGGTGTAAAACTAGGGGCTGGCGGCTTAACTCGTGCTTATAGCAACGCGGCGAAAAATGTTATAGAAGCCAGCAACATAAGCGAATATATTGAATATTCTGAGGTAAAATTTACACTTGACTACACTCAAATGCAGAACTTTGAATATCAATTAAAGAAATTTAAGGGTGTTATTGTTAAGCAAAATTTTACTGAAAAAATTAGTTTAATAATTCATATACCTGAAAATAATGTAACTGATTTTTCCAAGCAATTTAACAATCTTTATTAGATAACATAGCGGTTAAAACCCACAAGTTAAACGTTAAAATTAGCTGCCACCCTACTCGTAAAACGCTTCTTGGTAGATTTGGCTTATATCGACTTAGGGACTTGCAAGTAATGAATATACCCATATTGCGTAGGATTTTTGTTTCTGCTTGGATTCTCTCAAGAGGCGCATAGTCATTCTATGCAACGATTGAGAGAATCCAAGCAGGAGCAAAAATACAAGCAAGGTGGGTATATTCATTGCTTGTAAGCCCCTTAGTAACACGCATGAAATAACTTCCGTAAGTTTGCCGAAGGCTTTAGGCTTCAGTCCTTATGAGAGCTATTGATTTGATGGATGTAACCTTCACTCTGTCATCTCGACCTTAGGGAGGCAGTAAAAAATAATATACCCAGCTCTCTTGTCTTTTTATCCCTCCTTGGCTCTTCTCAATC
>CAZMQH010000236.1:0-3517 GCA_964568245.1 uncultured Methylomarinum sp. | reverse complement strand
GATAAATTACTTGAATAATATTAGTGAGTTTACGGGCATTTTCAAGCTGATAAACAATACCAGAGGCTCCAGCTTGTAAGTATTGCAAAGATTGTTGAATATTATTATTTAGATTAAATACCAACCATTGTGACTGTTCTTGTTGTTGTAATTCAGACACTTGCTTAATTATTTCTTGTTGCTGTTCTTTCTGATCAAAAAAAACAAAATCATACCTTAATTGTTTGTATAAGCTATTTTCTATGGCAGTAACATAGTGTATTTCCATATCAGTATTTAAGTCTTCTAAATCAGCAATTGTTTTTTTTGAGATGGAGATGATTAATATATGCATGGATGCGACAGATGGAATGTTCTAAATTATATTCGTTGAAATTTTGAGTTACGTTTTTATGCTTGCTCTAAAGCCCTCTCCCTAGCTGGGGAGAGGGCTTTAGAGCAAAAAAAGAGCTTATTTACCTGTACTCAGTATCACGCTCTCAACACGTTCCAAATCAGCCTGCGTATCAACCCCTGCTTCGGGAGCTTTATCAACTGTTTTAACTAATATTTTCTGGCCATACCACAATATTCTTAACTGCTCTAAACACTCAACAGCTTCCAGTTCTGAGGGTTGCCATGCGCAATAATCTTTTAAAAACTTCACCCGATAAGCATACATGCCAATATGTCTTAGGTATGGCATATTATGTGATGGTTCGCCGCTTTCAGCTGAAAATGAACTTCGGTCCCAAGGAATTGAGGCTCGACTAAAATACATGGCATAATTAGCATGATTCAGCACGACTTTAACCGCATTCGGGTTGAAAATTTCTTCAGCATCAATAATCTTAGCAGCCAAAGTGGCAATACCCGCCTGATTTTGAGCTCCTAAAGCTAAAGCAACATCACGAATATATGCAGGTGGAATTAAAGGTTCATCACCCTGTAAATTAACCACAATGACTTCATCACCCCAGCCCATTTTTTCGGCCACTTCAGTAATACGTTCAGTGCCGCTTTGATGGTTTGGGTCAGTCATTACAACTTTAAGTCCCAAATCTACTACCTTATCAAAAATACGCTGATCATCAGTAGCGACCACTACTTCACCGGCTTCGGCTTCAATAGCTCTTTGACAGACATGAGCAATCATCGGTTGCCCTGCAATATCTAACAATGGCTTTCCTGGTAAGCGAGTTGAGCCATAGCGAGCTGGAATAACAACCTTAAAGGGAGTATTCATTACTTTGCCAAGGCATCAATTTCTTCATTTGATAATTCACGCGCTTCATCAGCTAACATGACGGGGATACCATCTTTAACTGGAAAAGCTAAATGATCTGCTTTACACAACAATTCTTCAGCCTCTTGTTTGTATGTCAAGGTACTTTTGCAAATAGGGCAGGCTAGAATATCAAGTAATTTTTTATCCACGAACTTTCTCTTTTATAAGGGTTAATAGTTTATCTATAAATTGTTGCTGAGGTTTTGCTTTAATAGGGACAAACCAATGTTTGTCCGTTGCAAAATTAACACATTTTACCGCATCTTTCTCGGTCATTAAAACAGGCTTGTCATCATTAAAGCTAATATCTTCAGCTGTAAATTTATAATGATCTAGAAAAGCATGTTTTTCTATCTTAATGCTTTTGTTTTCAAGCAAATCAAAAAATCGCGTTGGGTTTCCTATGCCAGCCAGAGCATGGCTAGGTATCCAACTAAAATCAGCTAATAACTTTTGTTCTTTGCTGACTAAATTAATAGCGAGATCACCTTCCATAGTCATAGAAAATTCATTATCTTCCTCGGCTTCACCATTAACAATAACCAAGTCTACAGTGTGCAGCCTTGCTGTTGACTCTCTTAATGGGCCACAGGGTAATACATATCCATTGCCAAATCGTCGTTGCCCATCAATCACTATTATTTCTATATCTCTTGCTAGTGCATAATGTTGTAAGCCGTCATCCGATAAAATAATATCGCAAGATGATTTATCTAATAACATTTGTGCCGTTTTCACCCTTTCTGGCCCCACCGCTATAGGGCAATCAGCATTTTTTGCGATTAACACGGCTTCATCACCTACCAGCGCTGGATCACTTTTCTCATCAACCCGTTGAGGCCAACTTTCAGCATTTCCACCATAGCCACGACTGATAATTCCTGGTTTATAGCCCTGCTCTCTTAAAAGTCGAGCCATCCAAAGTATTAATGGTGTCTTTCCCGTTCCACCAACGGTGATATTACCCACAATAATAACGGGAACCGTTAATTTGGTTTTCTTTTTTATGCCTATTCGATATAAAAAAGCTCTAAAACGTATCACATCATCATAAATCATCGATATTGGCATAAAGGTGGATGAAATATACATTTCTTTATACCAAGAATCTTGTAACCAGCGTGAAATTTTCTGCTTCATTTTTTATTGCCCAGTTAAATTTTTTGTAGCAAAGGTAATACGTTTAAATCCAAGTTGGCTAGCAATATCCAATGCTGTCACCACTGATTGATGAGGAGTTTTACCATCAGCTCTAATTATAAAAGGTAATAATCGTGAGTTGCCAGCAGCTTGAACCAATGCTCTTTTCAATGTTGTGTTTTTTTGATTCAGCAATTGATGAGGTAAACCGTCATCGCCATTAAGAAAGTAAATCCCATCAGCATTAATGGTTAACACGATCATTTTCTCGTTAGTTTCAGCTACCATGCCATTGGCTTCAGGCAAACTAATCTTTAATTCCGTTTGCTGACTAAACGTGGTAGTTACCATAAAAAATATTAACAATAAAAACACCACATCAATCATGGGTGTCAAAGTAATTTCCAATGGTTTTCTATTTCTACGGGAAAAATTCATTAATTTACTTCTCTATCTCCGGCCATTAGATCGACCATTTTTAATGCTTCTTCTTCCATTTTTAAAACATATTCATCGACTAATCGTTCAAAATAACGATGGAAAATTAAACTAGGAATAGCAACAGACAGGCCTGCTGCGGTGGTTAATAAGGCTTCAGAAATTCCTCCAGCTAGAATACTAGGATCCCCCACCCCATGTACCATAATCGCTGCAAATACTTTAACCATACCGACTACAGTCCCTAACAAACCTAAAAGCGGAGTAATGGCTGCAATAGTACCTAACGGGTTTAAAAACCGTTCGAGATCATGAGCAACTTGCCGTCCTGTTTCTTCAATACTGGTTTTCATCATTTCACGGCCATGATGCTTATTAAGTAATCCAGCGGATAAAATAGCGCCAAGAGGTGAATTTAATTTGATTCGTCTCAGTGAAATGTCATCAATTTCTTTTTCTTTTGCTAAACGCCATAATTGAGGTACTAACTCTGGAGGGAGTATCTTATCACGCCGCAATGTCCAGAAACGCTCAACAACGATACCCATTGCTGTAATTGAACAAAGAATGATTGGTAACATTAACCAACCACCATTTTTTATTAATTCAAACACTGAAATTTACCCTATATTATTTAATCTATTTATCTTGACGCTTGTTCTCTGTCATCTC
>CAZMQH010000235.1:0-3540 GCA_964568245.1 uncultured Methylomarinum sp. | reverse complement strand
ATCTATAAAATGGAAATTTATAAAGTCATTATGGGGGTATCAAATAAGTCGCAGAATGATTTTGCTAGTCATTTACAATGTCGCTTGGGTAAATGGTATTACCAAGGTGATGGAAAAAACCTATTTTCTACCTTGGAAGGGTATCGAGAATTAGAAACGCCTCATAAAATTGTGCATCAAAGTGGTGTTGATGCAATTGAATTTATGAATAATGATGATAAAAATAGCGCACTGGTCGTTCTAAAGAAAATGGAAGATGCCAGTATGGATGTATTAAATAGATTAGAAAGTATTGCTGTTTCTGCCGAGAAAAATGCTTGATTTATTTTAAATATGGATTTTATACTTAATTTAATGATTAATTGAGGCTATATCCTCTGTTTTTGATAAATTATTGAGAATTATTTTTGATTTTTCTATAAAATTAGTTAACTACAATAAATTTATCCCTCAGGTATCTATGGATTTAAAATTTCTAGACTTTGAACAACCTATCGCTGAGTTAGAAGCGAAGATTGAAGAGCTTCGTAAGGTGGAGTTTGATAATGATATTAATATTTCCGATACGCTAAAACAGCTAGAAGAAAAAAATGAGAGCCTAACCGCTTCAATTTTTTCTGATTTATCTGATTGGCAAATCTCACAATTATCTCGTCATCCAGAACGCCCCTATACATTAGACTATATTGGGCATATGTTTACTGATTTCCATGAGTTACATGGAGATAGAGCTTATGCAGATGACCCCGCACTTGTGTGTGGCCTAGCAAAACTAGAAGGTCAACCTGTTGTTGTGATTGGGCATCAGAAAGGTCGTGATACCAAAGAAAAAATACGCCGTAACTTTGGCATGCCTCGCCCAGAAGGCTATCGCAAAGCTTTGCGTGTGATGAAAATGGCAGAACGGTTTGGTTTGCCTCTTATTTGCCTTATTGACACACCGGGAGCATATCCTGGGATTGGTGCTGAAGAACGTGGCCAAAGTGAAGCTATTGCTACAAACTTATTTGAAATGTCACGATTAAAAACCCAAGTTATTTGTGTTGTGATCGGTGAAGGTGGTTCTGGTGGTGCATTAGCGATTGGGGTGGGTGATCGATTGATTATGTTGGAATACAGCACTTACGCTGTTATTTCCCCAGAAGGTTGTGCATCTATTTTATGGAAAAGCGCTGACAAATCTAAATTAGCCGCTGAAGCCATGGGTATCACTTCTGATAGAGTACGTGAGCAAGGTTTTCTAGATGAAGTTGTTCGTGAACCCGTAGGCGGTGGACATCGAGATTATCAAAAAATCGCGTTAAGCCTAAGAGCAAGTTTAATTAGACACTTAGATGAATTAAAGAAGATAGATATAGATGATATTGTAAAGGAACGTTATCAGCGTATTATGAGGTATGGTTCATTTACTGAAGATGTTTCAAAATAAATTGTAATGGTAGGAGGAGACTATTGGTCGCGAATGCTCTTAATCTTGTATTTTATTCCAGCTGATTTCAAAGACCGACTTATGTCGGTCTTTTTCGTTTAACTATGCTAAAACCCGATTGTATTACCTCATCATTACCTGAGAATATTGAAAAAATCATTATTGCCTATAGTGGTGGTGTTGATTCTCATGTTTTATTGCATCTCGTTGCTTCAAACCCCGAATTTAAATCTAAAATAACAGCTATTTATGTGCATCATGGCTTACAAGTTGAAGCGGATGCTTGGGCGGTGCATTGTCAGGCAGCTGCCTTATCTTTAGGAGTTGCTTTTAAAACGATCAAAGTAAAAATAGACACTGATTCTGGCAAAAGTTTAGAAGAGTTAGCTAGAGATGCTCGCTATCAAGCACTCAAACCACTAGTAGGTATAAATGATGTGGTTTTATTAGCACAGCATAGAGAAGATCAGCTGGAAACCGTATTGTTACAGCTATTTAGAGGAGCAGGAGTGCAGGGTTTATCGGGTATGCCAGCAATGATTTATTTTGGTAAAGGCTCTATGTGTCGTCCTTTGCTTGATGTGCCAAAGCAAGATATCAATGATTATGCAGTAGATAATAATCTATCCTGGATTGAGGATCCTAGTAATAATAGCAATGATTTTGATCGTAATTTTTTGCGTAATCAGATTGTTCCGCAGTTAAAGCAAAAATGGCCAGCTTTGGATAAAACGGTGGCTCGATCAGCAAGGCATTGTGCTAATGCTCATCAATCAATTGAGCGATTATCAAAAGATTTTTTAAGTCCCATTATTAATAACTCAGATTGTACACTTAATATTAGTAAGCTACTTGAGCATGACTTTTCTATGCAATGTTTAGGGATTAGAGAATGGTTTAAGCGTAATCAATTACGCATGCCTTCTGAAAAAATAGTGCATAGCATTATTAAGCAAGTTATTAATGCCAAGGAATCAAGAAATCCCGAGCTTAAAGTGCAAGGCTATTGCATTAGACGATATAGGAACAAGCTGTTTTGTCTAAAAATAACAGAGATAACTCAGCAGTCATTTGAACAGCAATGGCCAATAGGGTCAAAATATATAAAACTGAGTGATGAGTCAATGATAACCGTGTCTGACTCTGATAAAGGTATTGCAAGAAAAGTGTGGGATTCAGCGGAGCTTGTTATCAAATTTAGAATTGGTACTGAAAAAATAAAACTTCCAGGAAGAGAGGGGCGACATACCCTAAAAAAACTATATCAAGAACAGGGAATTCCACCTTGGGAACGAAATTTAATTCCGTTGATATATTTAGATAATCAATTAGCCGCCATAGCAAACTTATGGATTAGTGCTGATTTTTTTAGTGATGAAAAAGAGCACTGCTATCACATTGACTGGGTTAAGAATAATTAAAGCCACAATAAAGGTTTACTGAATGAGTGAAACAAATATTTATCAGGGTTTACAGCAATTAGGTGGAAAAACCGAGTTGCCAGGTTCACCTGAAAAAGCGGTGTTAGAAAGTGTAAAAAATCCGCAAGCTGATGTTGATTATATGGTGCGATTTGTAGCACCAGAATTTACCTCACTTTGTCCTATGACTGGACAGCCAGATTTTGCACATTTAGTGATAGATTACATTCCATCCACTCAGTTAGTGGAAAGTAAGTCATTAAAATTATTTCTAGGTGCATTTAGAAATCACGGCGCATTTCATGAAGATTGTACAGTGAGTATTGGGCGTCGTTTAATAGCAGAAATTTCCCCAAAATGGTTACGGATTGGTGGCTATTGGTATCCCAGAGGTGGAATTCCGATTGATGTGTTTTTTGCCCAAGGTGAAATCCCAAAGGGTGTTTGGGTCCCAGAACAAAATGTACCTTCCTATCGTGGACGCGGCTGAAAAACAATAATAAAAAACTGGAACATCGAGTTTAAATAACTGTACTTTGTAGGAGCGTCCGCCCTCGGCGCGAATAAAATCATGCTCTTTTCTCTAAACACAATCCATTATCAATCGCGCCGAGGGCGAATGCTCCTATGCCATGGGCGTATTTAATGAATACGCTGAATGGTTAAATTAAAATTGATCTTTTAATTGCC
>CAZMQH010000234.1:0-3542 GCA_964568245.1 uncultured Methylomarinum sp. | reverse complement strand
AGGGCGGACGCTCCTAAATCATGAATTTTAATTAACTTGTTCAAGCGATCAAAATCAAAACTCTCTTCCAAAGTATCAGTAATTAAATTAATACCTGCTTCACGTTTCTCATCTAAATTAATAGATTGCTGTTTGTTATAACCAGCCCAGTTTAATAAAGTATCCGCTGCTGAAGGCAAATCAAATAGGCCGTGTAAATAAGTTCCCATCACTTGATTATCATTAGAAAATGCTCCCTCGGGTTGTCCATCAATTATAGCTACTGGACTTTCCAGTGCCTTGCCTTGGCTTATTCCTGCATGTATTTCATATCCAGCAATAGCTGTATTATCAATAGTCAGAAAGCCTGTTACTTTTTGTAAACATTTATCTAAAGCTAAGGAGGTTTCCATCTCTAGCAAGCCTAAAGCAATGCTTGACCCCGCTTTTCCCTCAATACCATCAGGATCATGGATTGCCTCCCCCAGCATTTGATAGCCACCACAAACACCCATCAACTTCCCACCATAACGTAAGTGTTTATTGATCAATTGCTTCCAGCCCATATCATTTAACCACTGTAAATCATCTCTTACTGACTTACTGCCTGCTAAAATAATTAAATCTACTCCGATACATTCTGCCGGATCTTTTTCAAATCGAACCGTGATATCAGGATGTAATAATAAAGGATCAAAATCTGTATGATTACTCATCCTTGGAAATCGGGGGATAACAATAGTAAAGCAACCTTTATTAGCATGTTGATATTTATTGATCGCTACCGAATCTTCTGCATCTAAATAAAAATCATGTAAATAGGGCAATACTGCCAATACAGGTTTTCCTGTACGTTGTTCCAACCAATCAATTCCTGGTTGTAATAAAGCCATATCACCTCTGAATCGGTTAATCACAAAACCTACTATTCGTTTTTGTTCTGTTGTCGACAATAATTCTAATGTGCCAACTATATGTGCAAAAACCCCACCTTTATCAATATCTGCAATTAAAATAACAGGGCAATCGACAATTTCTGCAAAGCCCATATTGGCAATATCACCTTCACGTAAATTGATTTCAGCTGGACTTCCCGCACCTTCCACCACAACCATCTGATATTGTTCCGTTAAACGCTTATGAGATTCTAAAACAGCTTGCATCGCTTGTTTTTTAAACTGATGATATTGTTTAGCTGAAAGGTTTTCTGATGCTTTTCCATGAATAATGACTTGCGCTGTTTTATCTGAATTAGGTTTAAGTAAAATAGGGTTCATATCCGTATGCGCCTCTAATCCACAAGCTACCGCTTGAACCGCTTGTGCTCGACCAATTTCCCCACCATCAACAGTCACTGCACTATTCAGAGCCATGTTCTGCGGCTTAAAAGGTACAACTTTAAACCCTTTTCGATAATAATAACGACATAAAGCCGTCACTAAGGCACTTTTACCTGCATCTGAAGTTGTTCCTTGAACCATCAGGGTTTGTACATGTTTTTTTGTTACTTGCATTGATTGAGAATAATTTGAGCTGAATTTGTATAATAGGGAATAAAAACTATATTAATAGCATACACATGAGTTTACCCCTTATTTTAGCTGTTCTACTTGATCACTGGCTAGGAGAACCCAAAAAATATCACCCCTTAGTTTTCTTTGGAAACTTAGCTGATATCACAGAGAAAAAACTACGTCACCTGCATCACCCTGTTTTAACTCAAAAGTTTATGGGATTACTTGCCTTATTTATTATGGTTGTGCCTTTTTCTGTATTTATTTATAGTATTCGCCAATGGCCTATCATCAATATTCTATTGTCTCCTATTATTCTGTATATTTGTATTGCTCCCAAAAGTTTAAAACAGCATGCTTTATCAGTATTTCAAGCACTTAATAACAATGATCTAAAACAAGCTCAAAACTGTGTGGGTATGATTGTGAGCAGACAAACCGATAAAATGACGGCTGCTGACGTAAAAAAAGCCACCATTGAATCCGTTTTAGAAAATGGAGCTGATGCCATTTTTGCACCTATTTTCTGGTTTATTATTGCAGGTCCAACAGGTGTTGTTGTTTATAGGCTAAGTAATACACTGGATGCGATGTGGGGATATAAAAACCAGCGTTTTTTAAATTTCGGCTGGGCTGCCGCCAAATTTGATGATGTTTTAAACTGGGTTCCTGCGCGTTTAACCGCATTAAGTTATGCCCTTTTAGGTCAAACCATACAAGCTTTATCTTGCTGGAAAACTCAAGCTAAATTATTAGACAGTCCGAATGCAGGGCCAGTGATGACATCTGGGGCAGGGGCATTAAACCTAAGATTAGGAGGCCCTGCTTGGTATCATGGCAAGCTTAAAGATAAGGTTTTTTTTGGAGCTAATAACCCCCCCATCAATAATGATATAAATCGAGCCAATACATTAATTAGCAGCAGCCTTATTTTATGGATCATTATCGTTATTGTTTTAGAAATTTTAGGAGAAAGCCTTGCTTGAGCATGGAGGCCATTTAATTGAAGCCTCAGAAAAATATCATATTCCCTTGGATCAATGGATAGACTTATCAACAGGTATAAACCCTAATGGCTGGCCTATCCCTGCTATTCCAGCCGAATGCTGGCAACGTTTACCCGAAACAGGGGATGGTTTACTTGATGCAGCCAAACAATATTATCAATGCCACTCTATTTTAGCTGTTGCGGGTTCTCAAGCAGCTATACAAACTTTACCATTATTACGTCAAAAATCTAAAGTAGGCGTTTTAGTACCTGCATACGCTGAACATGCTTATAGCTGGAAAAAATCAGGGCATGAAGTGGTTGAATTGTTTGATATTGATACTCAGATTTCAGAATTAGACGTATTGATTTTAATTAACCCTAATAACCCTACAGCTCAACGCTTTAGTAAAAACCAACTACTTAACTGGCATCAACAGCTAAAGCAAAAAAATGGCTGGCTTATCATTGATGAAGCTTTTATTGATTCTACACCTGAAGATAGTTTATCTAGCTATCCTACAGCTGAAGGGCTGATTATTTTACGTTCTATAGGTAAGTTTTTTGGTTTAGCAGGCATTCGTTGTGGTTTTGTTATTGCTAGCGAAGTGATTCTTAACCCACTTAACGAATTATTAGGTCCATGGAGCATCAGCCACCCGAGTCGGTATATCGCAACCACTGCCTTACTGGATATTAACTGGCAACAACAGGCTCAGGATGAATTAATCAAGCAAAGCAAGCGACTTAACTTATTATTAGAAAGTAATAGATTAAAAGTCACTCATAAAACTAATTTATTTCAATGGATTAAAACGGATAATGCTGAAAATATTTATCATAAACTCGCTCAACAAGGTGTTTTAACTCGTTTATTTACTCAGCCATTAAGCCTGCGTTTTGGGTTACCAAAAGATGAAAATCAGTGGCAACAATTAGATAAGGGATTAACACTGGTTTTTAACCCCCCTAAATAGGGACTAAGCTAGTTAACTCTTTTACCTGTCTGGTGTAAAGATAAAACATCTTTTTTAATTTTAGTCATTGTTGGTTTTGTTTTA
>CAZMQH010000233.1:0-3566 GCA_964568245.1 uncultured Methylomarinum sp. | reverse complement strand
TAGAAAAAATAAAGTAAAAAATGTGTTTTTTACTACATTTGTTATGCAATAATTTACCTGATTACGTATAAGTTTCAGCCAATGCTAAAATGTAGAATAAGGTTGCTTTAAGCTCTCTCCCCAAGTGGGGAGAGAGTTGGGTGAGGGGAAGATAAAAACTCTTTTCTCCTTATTATTGACTCTGTTTAAATATAGAGAAAAGAAATAATGCAGAAGAGCATTGTTTTATCCCCCCTCACCAAAACCCTTTCCTCGTCTGGGGCAAGGGCTTAAAAGACGAAGTAACCATGCGAGTAATAACTAATTTAAATTGCTTATTTGCTTATGTATAAGCTTTTGTCGTATGTAAATAAGAATTATGTTTAATTGAGGTGTTTGAGATATGTCCACAGTAGATCTATTATCACAAGATGAAATTGATGCGCTTTTACATGGTGTTGATGGGGGTGATGTAGAAACGGAAGATATTGAAGAAGAGAATCATTCGGGAGAGGCTAGAGACTATGACTTTAATAGCCAGGAACGTATTGTTAGAGGCAGAATGCCTACCTTGGAAATGGTTAATGAACGATTAGCTCGATATTTTAGAATTTCTCTTTTTAATTTTCTTAGGCGATCAGCAGAGATTTCTATTTCAGGAATTCAGGTGTTGAAATTTTCAGAATATATTCAAAGCCTGTTTGTACCCACTAATTTAAATATTGTGCGCTTTATACCGTTAAGAAGTCGTGCTTTGATTGTTATGGAACCTCGCCTTGTTTTTACTGCGGTTGATAATTTTTTTGGTGGGGGTGGTCAGTTTTACAATAAAGTAGAGGGACGTGAATTTACCCCGACAGAAATGCGGGTTATTCGACTTATTATTGAATTGTTATTTAAAGATTTAAAGGAAGCATGGAAGCCGGTAATGGATTTAGATTTTGAATACATGAATTCAGAAGTAAACCCTCAGTTTGCTAATATAGTTAGTCCTTCAGAAATTGTCATTGTTTCTACCATTCATGTTGAGCTTGAAGGCGGGGGGGGCGATATTAATATTGCAATGCCTTATGCTATGATCGAACCGATTCGTGATTTATTAGATGCAGTGAGCAGCGATCGGGGTGAAGTCGATGGAAGCTGGCAAGACGGCTTAAGGAAAGAAGTTTTACGCAGTGAAGTGGCATTGAATAGTTTGTTAGTTGAAAAAACCATGACAATTAGGGATGTAATGAAGTTTGAAAAAGGGGATATTATCCCTATAGATATGCCTGAAACGGTGGCTATTAAAGCTGAAGGCGTATCTGTTTTTAAAGGTAAGGTTGGCTTATCTGATGGTAATTATGCCATTCAAATAACAGAAAAATTAACACAGGACTCAATGTAGGGTTTTGTCTAGCAGGTGGAAGCCTTTAAGGTAGTGTAATGAGTGAAGATGAAGAACCCGTTGGTGATGACTGGGCTGATGCAATGCAAGAGCAATCAGATTCTGAAGTGGGTGGTGATGCTTTAAAAGAACAGGGTGATGCGGAAGAAATGGCTGCGGCCCAATTTAGTGAGTTGGAGCAGCAAGAACAAGCACCCGTTAAAGCTGATGTTTCCCCTGATGAGCTAAAATTAGATGTAATCCTAGATGTGCCTGTTACTGTTTCTATGGAAATAGGGCGTACACAAGTTAATATTAGGAATTTATTGCAGCTCAATCAGGGTTCGGTCATTGAACTGGACAGGTTTGCAGGTGAACCTATGGATGTTTTGGTTAATGGAACATTAATTGCCCATGGGGAAGTTGTGGTGGTCAATGATAAATTTGGTATTCGCTTAACAGATGTAATTAGTCCATCTGAACGGGTAAAAAAATTAGGTACGTAAATTGTAATTGCTCAGCATGATTACACCTGCTCTTAAGCCCTCTCCACAAGTGGGGAGAGGGTTTGGGTGAGGGGAAGATAAAAACTCTTTTTTCCTTATTCTTTTCTAAATACAGAGAAAGGAAATGATGCAGAAGAGCAGTTTTATCCCCTCACCCAACCCTCTCCCTCCAGAAGAGAGGGCTTAAGAGCTAATCTTATGGGATGTTGAGTCATTATCATTAATTTAACATAGGATTTACAGTTTGAAAGCTTTGTTACAAGGTGTCATTATTTTTTTATATTCTATTTCGCCTGTTTTTTCAGCTGCTGAAATAGAGCCGAAGCAGGCAGTTAACACTGTTTCATATGAACATGTACTGAACTGGTCTTTGGGGTTAATTGTTGTCTTGAGCCTGTTTTTTGCTTGTGTCTGGTTTATGAAAAAAATGGGAGCTTTACCCATCAATACTAAAGATGGAATGAGAGTGGTCAGTGGCTTGTCTTTAGGTATGCGAGAAAAGCTGGTTTTGGTTCAAGTTGGTGAAAAACAATTAGTATTGGGGGTAAGCCCTGGGCGGGTTGAAAAGCTATTGGTATTAGAAGGAAAGGATACTTTATATCAGCAAGACAAAGTTAAAAATACCGAGGCTGATTTTTCTCAGAAGCTTAAACAGATCATGTCCGGGACGACAAATGAATAAAATATTTTTATTGATGACTCTTTTGCTAGCAACAACATCGACTTGGGCTATACCAGGGATAGATGCGGTAACGGTTACTACCAATCCAAATGGTGGGCAAACTTACACTGTTACTATTCAGATATTAGCATTAATGACGGTGTTGACAGTATTACCATCATTATTGTTAACCATGACATCATTTACGCGGATTATGATTGTTCTGGGGTTATTACGGCAAGCGATAGGAACAGCACAAGCTCCTAGCAATCAAGTGTTACTGGGGCTTTCATTGTTTTTAACTATTTTTATCATGATGCCTGTTTTTGAAAAAGTGAATACGCAAGCTGTTCAGCCCTATATGGAAGAAAAAATTGATGTGACCACCGCTATTGAAAGAGCCTCGGAACCATTCCGATCCTTTATGATGAGGCAAACAAGAGAGGCTGATTTAGAATTATTTATGCGTATTTCAGGCAGAGAGGATTTTGAAACAGTTGATGATGTGCCATTTTCATTACTATTGCCAGCCTTTGTTACCAGTGAATTAAAAACGGCATTCCAAATCGGCTTCCTGATTTTTTTGCCTTTTTTAGTTATCGACCTTGTAGTAGCGAGTGTTTTAATGTCGATGGGAATGATGATGTTATCCCCGATGATTATTTCCTTACCTTTTAAGATTATGTTATTCGTTTTGGCTGATGGATGGTCGCTGGTTTTAGAAATGTTAGCCGCTAGTTTTTATATATAAGTAGCTGTGTTTTATTAAATTAACATTTTCAAAAATTGGTTTGTAGGAGCGTCCGCCCTCGGCGCGAATAAAATAATGCTCTTTTCTTTAATAAATCGCGCCGAGGGCGGACGCTCCTACAGTATTTATGCTAAATTAAATATACTCAGGTAAGAGAGGTTTTTTGGCCAATCATCGTGATGGCTCTATTCACTGAGTTGCCTCACTTTTTTTACAACCATTTTGGAAAGTAAGGAAAATGCAGGAATTTCCAATAAAAGTAGATATTCTTTATGACACCTGAAGTTATTTCAACCATTGCCC
>CAZMQH010000232.1:0-3578 GCA_964568245.1 uncultured Methylomarinum sp. | reverse complement strand
GCCAAAAGGGCTTTTTCCGTAGCAGGTTTTCTATTCTCGGACAGCCTCCTAGAGTTTAAGTATAGTTGTTTTTTGTTATTTAGTATCTATTAGACCCCCTTTCATATAAAGAAAGGGAGGTGTCAGGGGTATGGCTGGCTGGATTTTGTGCTAATAGATTTTATCTATTTCTGTTGATTAATTTGACTTTTTATAGTAATAGAAGTATAGTGATCGGTTAATTTATGTTCGGGTCTTGGCCTGAAACTAATCTTCAAGTACCGAAAGGGTACTTTAAATTGAAACAATTTTAGGTATTTAAATGAGTCATACGTTATATGAAGCCAATGTACAACGCGTTCAACGTTGTGAGTTAGCCGTTCCTGGATCAAATCCTGGTATGTTTGAAAAAGCAATGAAAAGCGGTGTTGACTTTATTTTCTTAGATCTTGAAGATGCTGTTGCTCCAGATGACAAGTTACAAGCACGTAAAAATGTGATTGAAGCGATTAATGATATGGATTGGGCTGGCCACGGTGTGACTGTTTCTGTTCGTATCAATGGTTTGGATACACAGTACATGGTACGTGATGTTGTTGATTTGATGGAGCAATGTGGTGAGAAGTTAAACACTATTTTGATTCCTAAAGTGGGCGTATATGCTGATGTTTACATGGTGGAAGCTATGGTAAACCAATTAGAAATGCAACAAGGTTTAAAAAACAGAATCGGTATTGAATGTTTGATTGAAACAGCATTGGGTATGGCTAATGTTGAAGATATTGCTAAGCAAGGTGCTTTAGGTGGCAGGTTAGAGGCTTTGCATTTTGGTGTGGCTGATTACGCAGCAAGTAACCGTGCAAGAACAACAAATATCGGGGGATTAAACGAAAATTATCCAGGTGATCAATGGCATGCTGCGATCAGTCGTATGACGGTTGCTTGTCGTGCTTATGGTTTACGTCCGATTGATGGGCCTTTTGGTGATATTAAAGATCCAGAAGGTTATAAATTAGCCGCTAAACGTGCTGCTGCATTAGGTTGCGAAGGTAAATGGGCAATCCATCCCTCACAAGTTGAATTAGCGAATGAGGTGTTTACTCCGCCTGCAGAAGAAATTGAAAAAGCACACCGTATTTTAGCAGCGCTTAAAGAAGCTGCTGCTCAAGGTAAAGGTGCTGCAGCTTTAGATGGCCGTTTAATTGATGCAGCTTCAGAAAAGATGGCATCCAATGTAGTAAACGCTGCTGAAGCCATTGCTGCAAAATTAAAATAAGCTTTTTGAAAAATACGAGGGGTATGTACGGGCTAAACCCCTACACCCCATCCGAAGTTACAATAATAGTAAAGGTAAACACAGATGAATCATTTCAATCTGCTGTATGAAAAGCGTAAGGGCTTTATGCATCTTGCAAAAACTTTTTTAGTTTAGAAAATTTTAGAGTATTGAGCTGAATTATTTAACTCAATACTCGCCTCAAATTATAAATCTTAAATTAGGAATACTATGGATATTCATGAGTATCAGGCGAAAGAAATTTTGGCTGGGTATGGCGTAAGAGTCGCTGATGGTGGACTGGCTTATAGTCCAGAAGATGCTGTTCAACGTGCAAGAGAAATTGGTGGTGAAGTTTGGGCGGTTAAAGCGCAAATTCACTCAGGTGCACGGGGTAAAGCTGGTGGCGTTAAAATCTGTAAATCTTATGAAGAGGTCGAAGCGGCGGCCGAATCCATGTTGGGTAAGCGTTTGGTGACGCACCAAACAGGTCCTGAAGGTAAAATTTGTTTAAGATTGTATATTGAAGCAGGAACTAATATTGCTAAAGAATTGTACTTTAGTTTGTTGGTTGACCGTGCTCATGAAAGTATCATTATGGTCGGTTCTACTGAAGGTGGAATGGACATTGAAGATGTTGCTGAGAATAACCCCGAAAAAATCAAAAAAATTCAAATAGATCCAGCTGTGGGTTTGTTGGCTTTTCAAGCCAGAGAAATGGCCTTTTCTTTAGGTTTAGAACCGACTCAAATCAGTCCTGCAGTAAAATTAATCACTGGCTGTTACCGTGCCATGCGTGATTTAGATGCCAATATGATTGAAATTAATCCATTAATTGTGACGGGTGGAAGTGGCAAGTTAATGATTATGGACGCCAAAATGGGCTTCGATGATAATGCTTTATTTCGTCGTCAGAAAGTGGCTGAATTACGGGATAAAACTCAAGAAGATCAACGTGAAATGGCTGCAGCTGATCGAGGCTTAAGCTATGTGGGTTTAGATGGTGATATTGGTTGTATGATCAATGGCGCGGGTCTAGCTATGGCGACGATGGATATGATTAAACTCGCAGGTGGCGAGCCAGCTAACTTTTTAGATGTAGGGGGTGGTGCATCAGCTGAACGTACAGAAAAAGCATTCCGTTTAGTGCTTGCTGACCAAGGTGTCAAAGCCATGTTAGTGAATATATTTGCTGGGATTAACCGTTGTGACTGGATTGCTGAAGGTGTAGTGCAAGCGGTTCGTAAAATTGATATGAAAATTCCGCTAATTGTACGTTTATCTGGTACCAATGTAGAAGAAGGCCGAAAAATTATTGAAGATAGTGGTTTGCCGATTATTACGGCGACAACATTAGCTGAAGCGGCTGAAAAAGCAGTAGCAGCCCGTAATGAACAAGTTGCTAAAGAAGCCAAAGGAGCCGCGTAATGTCTATTTTAATCAATAAAGAAACACGCATGATTGTGCAGGGCTTTACTGGCAAGATCGGTACTTTTCATGCACAAGATATGATTAATTATGGCTCAACTGTTGTGGGTGGGGTTACCCCTGGTAAAGGTGGACAAACACATTTAGATCGCCCTGTATTTAATACAGTGAGAGAAGCGGTTGAACAAGAAGGTGCTGAAGCCAGTATTATTTTTGTTCCCCCTGCATTTGCAGCTGATTCAATTATGGAAGCAGCGGAAGCGGGTATTAAATTCTGTGTATCGATTACTGATGGTATTCCTACGCAAGATATGATGAAAGTTAAGCAATTCTTGCGCAAATTCCCTAAGAAAGATCGTATGGTGCTAACAGGTCCTAACTGTGCAGGCACAATCAGTCCTGAGCAGTCTATGCTGGGTATTATGCCTGGTCATATCTATAAAAGAGGTATTGTCGGTGTTGTCGGCCGTTCAGGTACATTAGGTTATGAGGCGGCTGACCAAATGCGTGAATTAGGTATTGGTATTTCAACATCTGTTGGTATTGGTGGTGACCCGATCAATGGTAGTTCACATCGTGATATTTTTAAGAAATTTGAAGAAGATGAAGAAACCAAGTTAGTGTTAATGATTGGTGAAATCGGTGGCTCTCAAGAAGTTGAAGCGGGTGTTTATGCCGCTAAGCATATGAGTAAGCCTGTTGTTGCTTACATTGCGGGTCTAACTGCACCAAAAGGTCGTAGAATGGGACATGCTGGCGCGATCATTTCATCTGTAGGTGAATCTGCGGCAGAGAAAGTTGAAATGTTACAAGGTTTAGGTGTCACTATTGCACCTACACCTTCTGCAATGGGTGAAACAATTGCTAAGGTGTTAGCTAAGGAACGTGCATGAAA
>CAZMQH010000231.1:0-3579 GCA_964568245.1 uncultured Methylomarinum sp. | reverse complement strand
GGGTATATTATTTGTTACTGCCTCCCTTAGTAGCTAGGAGGCTGTCCGAGAATAGAAATCATCGCGAGGGAAAGAAACACTATGTAAGTGTCAGGTTTCACTGATAGGCTCAATCAGCCTATTGATTTCAAGACAAATCCTAAATTTATTACACTTTCATCACAGGCTTTAAAACTTTTTTTAACCATAGTTTTAAAATAAAGACTTACTTTCTCACCCTTCATTTCGTATCCTGCCATTTCATTCAGCAAATGGCATTGTTCATGCATTTCCAATTCGGCTACTGAAAGTCTATCCTCATCATTAATAGATATCTCATCTTCTAGCAACATCATAACCTGATAAGTAACTTGATTTTGCCTTTTAAACAACGCTTCCGCATACTCAATTGCATCATTTTCTAGCTCTAAAGGCTTATGAACATAACTACAGCTTGTTAGTAATAATAAAATTAAGGGGATTCTATACAAAGCATTAAAAGTTAGCAAAGTTAAACCTTAAAAACGACAGACACAAAAAAACCAGCTATTAGCTGGCTTTAGTCTTTTCTTTATTAGAAAGTGGTGGGTGTTGAGGGGATCGAACCCCCGACCCTCGCCTTGTAAGGGCGATGCTCTCCCAGCTGAGCTAAACACCCATATCTCTAAAAGAATGCGCATTATACATATGTTTTTAGGTTTTTAGTAATCTATTTAAATAAAAAATTAAATAGTTTACTAAATCATAAATATAACCCCCTCTAAATCTTTGTTACCCAAACAGAACTTAAATTAAGAATTTTTTTAACCTTAACAGCATAAGCAGCTGCTTCGTACTTACTTTTAAAGCCTTTTACTCGTAAACGGAACCATTGTTCACCATTGACTTTAACCTGTTCAACCTTGGCTGATATGCCTTTTTTCTTAAATTCTTCAGCTTTCCTTTTTGCATACCATTCCTGCTTAAAAGAAACTAAATTAACTACCCACCTCACCTGCGCATGAGCCTTTCTAGCTTGTAGGGATTTTTTTCTAGCAGCTGCAGTAACCACCGCATTCTGTTCTAATATTTCAACAGAAGCCAATAATTTTTCAATCGCTTTTTGCGCGTGACTATTTTGTATCATCAAATCATCAACGACGGCCTGCAACGAATTGGTTTTAGGCTGTTGAATTTGTTTTAACAGTCCTAATAATTGTTCATCAACTCCCTCATCCTTAATCTTTAACTGATTAATATTGAATTTTATTTCTCGAATATCAGAAGTAGAATCTTTAGTCGTCATAATTTCAATTTCTTCTTCTAAGCTTGAAACTAATTCAGTTAAACTTTCAACATCTGTCTTAGCGCCATAGCCTATAGCTCCTAGCCCTCCTCCAACAAACAGCGCCAAAATAGCAATTCCCATCACTACATAAACGATAATAGGAACTTTAGATTCACTGTCTTTTATAGCTTTTCTTAACTTTCGCTGCTCTTTTTGTAAGCTGTCAATTTCTTCTGCTGCGGCATCATTTTTTTCGGTCGTTACACTTGTAAGATCATTCACTAAACCTTTTAGACTCTCATTTTCAGCAACAATCTGACTGACCTGACCTCTTAACTCACTCATAGTCTTATTAGCGTTAGCTAAATCTTCAGTCGCCTTTGTTACGACAACATTTTGAGCATCTAACTCTTTTTTAAAATCAATTGCAGCCTCGTTATTAATGGCCGACTCAGCAGGAGTCTCAGTAACTTCTACTTCCAACTCATCAACTTCAATTTCTTCCTCTAGCTCATCGGTTTCATTTAATTCTTCTAACTCATCATCTCCATCAGCTGAAATATCAAAATCAGCCATTAAAAAATCATCTTTAGCACTCTCACCTTCCACCTCAAGCTCATCATCTTCATTAGCTGATGTCGAATCGATTAAGTCATCTATATCAAATTCATCTTCACTTTCTTCAGGTTTGTCTTCCACAGGACTATTATTAGCTTCTACCCCTTTTTCAATAGAATTGCTTATTTCTGACTCGACAAACTCATCTTCTTCGTCTGCCACTTCTCCTGTAGCTTCACTAAGCAAGCTATCCACATCAAATTCATCTTCATCGCCAAATTCATCAATGTTATCATTTTGTTGTTTTTCGTTCATGCTATCCGTAGTACTCCCTTCTATATTTGAATCAACCTGTTTATCAGAAGCACTATTGTCCTTATTATTTTCTTCAGTTGGATCAAAAGAATCATCCATCAATAATCGATCGATAACATCGTCATCAACCAATTCATCTGTATCCTCCATTGATGATTCAGCATCCTTAAGCATAGCATCTAAATCATCTGTAAAATCATCAGCTGAATTATCTTTTTGTTTATCTTCTGAGTCTGCCATTTCCACTCCCTCAAACAGGTCTTCAAGCAATTATATTATTAATTATAGCTCTCTTCTTACTAGAATCGGCCGACAATAATTATTCTTAACGAAATATGGTCATTTACAATAAATATTTCATATTTTTTTATTGTTTTTGATGCTAAACTGCAAAAAAAATAAGGATACTCTCTATGCAACTAACAATCTCAGCTCTAGGAAACAAATCAACTCCTTTTATGCCTGAAATCCTCGCTATTATTTCTAATTGCAATTGCACAGTACTCAACCTTAAATCATCAAACCTTGCCCAATCAACAGCGACTTACGTATTAATTGATGGTAACTGGAATCATATCGCTAAAGTTGAATCTTTACTTCATAGCTTACAAAAACGCTTAGAAATCCAAATACAAACACTGCGACCCGAATCAATTACACCAAAACCAAATTCTATTCCCTATTCTTTAGAAACTATTTCAATAGACCGACACAATGTTATAGAGGATATTACTCATTTTTTCTATGACCGTGAAGTCTGTATAGATGAAATCAATGCATGTAGCTATTCAGCACCCTATGTTGAGACAACAATATTTTCAACTAAATTTATCTTACTGATCCCACCTCAAGTACGCTTACTCATGTTACGAGAAGAATTTTTAGATTTTTGTGACACTTTAAATATAGATGCAATTATCGAGCCTATAAAACGCTAATATGACTGACATTGAAATAAATACAATCCTTGCTGATTTTGAAGCCGAATCAACGGGCAATCCCCCTTTTAAACTTTCTAATTTTCTAGGTAAAAAAGTCATTATTTACTTTTACCCTAGGGACAATACGCCTGGCTGCACGCAGGAAGGAAAAGATTTTAGAGATAATATAGATCAATTCTCCACACTTAATACTGTTATTTTTGGTGTATCTAGAGATAGCGTCAAAGTACACGAAGGTTTTAAAGCAAAACAACAATTCCCTTTTGAGCTGTTATCCGATAAAGAGGAAAACCTTTGCCGCCTATTTGATGTGATTAAAATGAAAAACATGTATGGAAAACAAGTTCGAGGCATTGAACGAAGTACTTTTTTAATTGATGAACAAGGTAAATTAATATACGAATGGCGTAAAGTGAAAGTGAAAGTTCATATTGAAGAGGTTTTACAAAAACTAAAAGAGCTTTCTTAGGGAGTCAGTAATAAATAATGTACCTAGATCTCGTAGGATTTTTATTTCTC
>CAZMQH010000230.1:0-3583 GCA_964568245.1 uncultured Methylomarinum sp. | reverse complement strand
CCCTGAAAATCCAGACAGCCATACAATTAATGATGCATTCCAATTAATAGCTAACGCAAATAGCAGTGGTTTAAATGCTGAACATTACGATTTAAGCAATTTACAATGCAGATGGCAACAACTGAAAGCTCAAACAACAGTGAGTCATGCAGAATATGCATTACTTGATACGGCAATAAGCATCAATTTAATCCATTTTCTTTCTGACTTATATTTTGGGCGTATAAACCCAGTGACCTTAGCAACTAATTATAATTCTAAAAACCGCTCTTTAGCATTAGTTCCTATTATTTTAGAGGCTATTGAAAATGACAAAATACCGCTACTCAGCAATACAGTAGAGCCTTCTGCTCCTGCTTACCATCAACTAAAAACAGCCCTTTTAAATTACCAAAATAAAGATTCTGGGCAACCGATAATGAATCTCAAATACATCAGATCCTTACGTCCTAATGATGTGTCTCGGCAGGTCATTGATTTAAGGCAGCAACTTAATACTCTTAATCATTCAGCTTCCACCCTCCCTCCGTCCCCTATCTATGATCAAAATTTAGCCCATAAAATAAAACTATTTCAGCTTCATCATGGGCTTAAAGAGGATGGAATTATTGGTAAAAATACCATAAACGCTTTAAATATTAAGCCATCTCAGCGTATTCAGATGATAAAGTTGGCATTGGAGAGGTTTCGCTGGCTACCAAAAAACCAAGTTAGTCCATTAATCATGGTCAATATCCCAGCATTTCACTTAAAGGCATTCCACCCAGATATCGAAGATACAAGCAAAACACTGACTCTTGATATGAAAGTCATTGTTGGAAAATCAAAAGAGGAAAAATTTAAATCCCCCGTTTTCACGGCTAATATGTATTACCTTGAGTTTTCACCTTATTGGAACATCCCGAAAAGTATCACTGTTGATGAAATTCTGCCAAAATTACAAGAAAACCCGCTTTATCTAGAAGAACAAAATATGGAGTTAGTCTCTGGGTTTCATAATAATGAAATAGCCTTAAGCTACGCAGAAGATTCATTTGAGCAATTACAATCCGGTGATTTAATGCTGAGGCAACGCCCAGGAAAAGGCAACGCACTAGGTAAAGTAAAATTTATATTCCCTAACAACTACAATGTGTATCTTCATGATACTCCATCTCGTCATTTATTTAGGAAATCTAAGAGGGACTTAAGCCATGGGTGTATTCGGGTAGAAAAACCAACTGAACTAGCCCATTTTTTACTGCAAACAAAATCTGGCTGGGGTCAGCAAGAGATAGTAAAAGCCATGCATTTACCTAATCCCAAAAAGGTTAGATTAAAAAAGGCTGTACCTGTCATTATTTATTATTCAACAGCGTCAATCGTGCAGGGGAATGTAGTTTTTTATAACGATATCTATAATTATGACGCGAAACTGACTAAAGCATTAATGAGGCATACCTCTGCCCCAACAAGAGCTATCGTCAACATTTCAACTGTAGATGAGAATTCATTAGCAGAATCGAACTTAGCAACCATTGACTAATTTAAAGACGAACAATATTTAAATTTCTGTAGATAAAAGTGGGAGGGGCCTATTGGCTGCGTCTACTCCTCATCCAATCGCGGCCAATAGGCCCTTCCTACAGATAAAAAAATCCAGAATTTTTATTTTTGTTATTACCAATGACGAATATTACCTGTATCAATATGCACAAAGTCTGATCGACGGTAATACCCAACTCCACCACGCGCCAATTCAATAGCTGCTTTCTGAACTTTTCTAGAATCAACACCGACAACCCGAATATCAATTGCTTTCCCTTGCATGTGATAACTCTTTTTAGCGACACCCGAACTGGTTTTATTCAACATATGATTCGTTGCAGGAGAGCGATAACCAGAAATCACTTGAAAGGTTTTATTCCCCCCCAGCGAGGCTTGCAAATCATCCAATAAATCAAACAATTCTGGATCCATTGCATGAGAATCCCCAGAACGGTGATCCCTAAGCAAATAACTAAAATCATGAACAGCATCTGATACATAGCGCCCGCGATCAAAATAAGTTAATGCTAACTTTTCTTCTGTATGTAAGTTATGAAGTGCAAGTTTCCGTGACGAATAAAAACTACCTTTAGCCGCTTGAGCCATCCCAGGAGTACCCATCATTGCGGTAGCTGCAACACAGGCAAAACCTTTTAAAAAAATTCTTCGGGAAGGCACGTTTTCAGAGACAGCTGTTATTTCTTTTTTCATCATCTTAACTAAATTAATACGGCTACAATTTAATACATTCATCATAATACGATGAGAAGTATAGCAGAAGTATTTGATTTTTATAGTGACTATGCTGTCAATTTTACATATTTTTGGTACAAAGTATCATTATCTTCCTCATGTTTTGCATCTTTATCTATGCAATCAACAGGACAAACTTCAATACATTGCGGCAGATCATGGTGCCCTACGCACTCAGTACATAAGTCAGGATTAATTTCATAAATATCCTCGCCTTGAGTAATTGCACCATTCGGACATTCAGGTTCACACACATCACAATTGATACATTCTTCATCAATAATTAAAGACATTTTAATTCCTCACTTAAACTTTTTAATTAACCTTTCTTCCACGCATTTAGGAACAAAGCTAGACACATCGCCATTAAGCTTTGCTATTTCTCTAATCATACTGGAAGAAATAAATTCATATTGCTCTGCTGGGGTTAGAAACATTGTTTCTAGTTCGGGAGATAATCGACGGTTCATTCCTGCCATTTGAAATTCATATTCAAAATCTGATACCGCTCGCAACCCTCTTAACACCACGTCAGCTTTATATTCTTTAGCGCAATCAACCAGTAAATTACTAAACCCAATAATCCTCACATTTGAAAATTGAGCGGTTACTTGCTCAACCATTTCCACTCTTTCTTTTAAGGAAAATAAAGGCGTTTTTCCAGGGTTTGTTGCAATGGCAACAATAACTTCACTAAACAGTTTAGATGCTCGTAAAATCAAGTCCAAATGCCCGTCAGTGACTGGATCAAATGTTCCTGGATAGATTGCTTTAATATGCATGTGATTCTACTCACTACAAAAAACGGCTTATTCTATCATAAACAACAACTAAGAGACTGTCTGAGAATAGACAATCGCTACGAAAACCCCTTTTGGGCACTTTTCTATTATCGAACTGCCTCCTAAGTATATTTAATTTAACAGAGATATTGTAGGAGCGTCCGTCCTCAGCGCGATTTATTATAGAAAAGAGTATTATTTTATTCGCGCCGAGCGCGGGCAGGCGCTCCTCTCCTACAAACCATGTTTAATCTGTCAGAATAATTAAAACACTAACTAATTTTTGAAAATGTTAATTTAATACTGGCATTTGTTAAGATAGTTGTCGCCTAAAGTTGTAAATTATGCTGCTTTATTCTCCTCCTTTTTAGTGGTTTTAAGTTTTGGGTCGCTAACAGAGCTGGTTTTTACTGCGTGGCAAATTTTAGTTTTGCCAAAGATTTAATGTTCAAGATATTGTAGCTTTAGGGTAATTCTTCTTTTTTTGAAAACAGCAACCCCAGCCTTGTGGTTTGTGGTTT